>NZ_JAKMQQ010000015.1:0-36235 GCF_025771645.1 Campylobacter sp. IFREMER_LSEM_CL2256 | reverse complement strand
TTAGTAGAGAATTTTGATTTTATTAAAATAAAATCAAAAACAGCAAAAATCTTATAAACAATTAAAGCACATTCATACTTTGTATCATTACTTTTGCTTTACATTCAGCACAGCAATATAGTGTTTTTATCTTAGCTTCATCACCCATAAATCTTGGCTTCATAATGCTAGCGATTTTTTCAATGGCCTTTTTAGTAGCAAATTCTTTCCCACACTCTACACAGGCAAAAAGTTCATCTTGAGCTAAAACCATAAAAGAAAAATACTCTTTTTCTAAATCTATCCCGCTTCTTTGAAGCATTAAAGTATCTTTTTCAGCACAACTTGCCTCACAATATCCACAGGTAGTACATAAGCTTGCATTAAATTTCAAAGAATTATCCTTAGCATCAGCCACTAAAGCTCCTACATTACAAGCTCCCACACAAGAAAGACATAAGGTACAGGTATCTGTATTGATAGTGATTTTTCCATAGCGTATCCATTCTTTGCTTGGGATATTGCCTAAATTTTCTTCTTTTATAAGCTCTCTTAATCTTATAGCAAAATCTTCTCTTTTTAAAAGCGCAGGATTATAAGATATAAATTTAAGATTTTCTATAAAATGTGCTTGATTAATAGCCTCTAAAAGTTCTTTTTCATCTTTAGCTAGAAAAATTGCATTTTGTTTAAATTTTCTTTGAAAAATTTCATTCATCAAAGCTATCACTTCTAAAGCACCTTGTGATAAGCCATCGCTATAAAAAACCACACTCGCACCACTTGTTTGAAGCATAGCTAAAAAATGTGCTTGATCAAGATAGTTTTCTCCTTTAATCATAAAAGGCATTACATCTTCTTTTAAAGTGATATTTAAATTTTCTATAGACATTTTCTCAGGGATTATTAAAATGATTTTATCTTCATAAAATTTTAAAATTTCATAAAAGCTATTGCGTGGCATAGGTGCATAATCAAGTGCCCCGCTAGGACAAATCCCCACACAATCACCACAGCTTAAACAATCTACATGAGAAAATTCTAATTTTCTTTGCTCATCATCTTTTAAAATAGCTACACTAGGACAAATTTCAGCACATTTTCCACAATGAACACTTCTTCTTTCATGGTATTGACAAATGTTATCATCATAACTAATATAATTTCTAAATTTATATTTTGGAGAATTAGAATTTAAAAGTTTTATAAGTTCTTCTTGACCTAAAGTAGTTAAATCATAACAACCACTTTGTTGATCAAAACTTTCTTTTTTTACATCATATAAGAAAAAATCACAATCAATCTCTACTTGCTCATTATCTTTTAAAGCTATCACGCAAAGCTCGCCCACGCAACCTAAAACACCCAAACATTGCTCATTGTTTAGTTTTAAAACCTTGTATTCTTGTTTTTTTAAGCTTTCAATAAGCTCATTTTGATCCTCATTGCTTACGATAATTACATTTTTACCCACTTCTTTGGTGTATTCTAAATCAAGTCCTAAATCATAAACTTTAGATCTAATCTTATATAAAGACTCAATAGTTTTGGCTTTTTTTAGCACATCATCTTGTGAATTTTTAAGATAAAAATTAATCTCAGGTGCATAAACTTCAGGGTTTAAAAGCTTTGAATTTCCTATAAAAACTTCTTCATTACAGGCTTTTTGAACTATACTAATATCATCACTTAAAGGAATTAAATCTTCATTTTCTAAAAATACAAAATCTTTCATAACACTCTCTTTTAAATTTTTTAATCTTAATTATATAAATTTCATTATAAAAAAGTTATAATTTTACTAATTTATTCTTAAGGTTTAAGATGAACAAATTTAGAAATTTTCCTCCCATAAACGCACTTATAAACGATAAAAACTTGGCTAATTACCCTTTGTATTTAAGATCTCATTTTGCAAAAATAGTTGTTTCAAATTGTAAAAAAGAACTAAGTGAAGATGAAAATTTAAATTTTAGCTTGCAAGATTTGCTAAGTAAAATTGCTCAAAGTATTGATGAGTTTTTAAATATGCAAAGTCAAAGTTTGATCAATGCTACCGGAGTTATCATACACACTAATCTTGGTCGTAGTATTATTGATGAGAGTATTTTTGAAAGAACTAAAGAAATCATCTGCTCTTATTCAAATTTAGAGTTTAATATGCAAAGTGGCAAAAGAGGCTCAAGGTATGACGCACTTAGTGCGAATTTAAAAATATTATTTGATTGTGAAGATTGCTTAGTTGTTAATAATAACGCTTCGGCTGTATTTTTGATCTTAAACACCTTAGCAAAAAATAAAGAAGTTATTACTTCAAGAAGTGAGCTAGTTGAGATTGGAGGAAATTTTAGAATTCCTGAAGTTATGCTAGCAGCTGGTGTTAAGCTAAAAGAAATAGGCACGACTAATAAAACTCATTTATATGATTATGAAAAAGCCATCAATGAAAATACTAAGATGATTTTAAAAACTCATCGTTCTAATTTTGCTTTTAAAGGATTTTTTGAAGAAGTAAGCTTAAGCGAAATTCATGCTTTGACAAAAAAGAAAAAACTCATATCTTATTATGATTTAGGTGCTGGCTGGTGTGAAAAAATTAATAAACAACTTAGCAAAAACGAGCCAAGCGTGAAAGAGCTTTTAAAACATTGTGATATTTTAAGTTTTAGCGGTGATAAGCTTTTTGGTTCTACTCAAGCAGGCATTATACTTGGAAAGAAAAAATACATTCAACAATTAAAGAAAAATCAACTTCTAAGAATGTTAAGGGTTGATAAAATCACTCTAGCTTTTTTAAATGAAACTACCAAAGCATACTTAGAAAAAGAATATGAAAAAATTCCTACACTAAAACTTTTAAATGATGATTTAAAAACCATAGAAAAAAAGGCTCTTTTTGTCAAAGAAAAAATTCCTACAAAATGTGAGTTAAAAACTTCTAAAAGTTTAGTAGGCGGTGGCTCTATGCCTGATAAAAGCTTAGATACTTTTGTGTTAAGTTTTGATGAAAAAGCTTTGCTTTTACAAGAAAAATTTAGAAAAAAAGGTGTGATTGGCCGTGTTGAAAATGGGCATTTTGTGCTAGATTTTAGAAGTATTTTAGAAAAAGATTTAAACCGTTTAATCCACGCTATCAAAGAGGTATTTCATGCATAGTATCATCATAGGCACTGCTGGGCATATTGACCATGGTAAAACTTCGCTTATTAAAGCTTTAAATGGTTTTGAAGGTGATGATTTAAAAGAAGAGCAAGAAAAAGGCATTACGATTAATCTTAGCTTTTCAAATTTAAAAAGTGAAAATTTAAATATTGCTTTTATCGATGTACCTGGGCATGAAAGTTTAATTAAAACTATGATAAGTGGTGCTTTTGGCTTTAGAGTGTGTATGTTTGTCATAGATATAAACGAGGGTTTAAAGGCTCAAAGTATAGAGCATTTAAGGGTTTTGGAATTTTTAGGCGTAAAAGATGTAGTGCTTATTTTGAGTAAGGTTGATTTATGCAAGGATTTACCGCAAAAGCAAACTGAGCTTTTAAAAGAATTAAAAGCCTTTAAAATCAATATCTTAAAAGTTTTTCCAACAAGCATTTATGATGAGCAAAGTATATTAAATTTAAAAAACCATCTGCTTGGTTTAAAGCCTAAAGAAAATGATGAAAATTTGATTTTTAGATACTACATTGATAGGGTTTTTTCTTTAAAAGGTATAGGAACGGTAGTAACAGGAAGCTTAAATGAAGGAAAAATCAGCAAAAATGAAAAAATCTTTTGCCTTGAAAATCAAAAAGATATCATTGTAAAAAATATACAAATTCATGAAGAAAATGTTTTAGAAGCAAAAGCTTATAATAGAGTTGCTTTGAGTTTAAATTGTGATTATCATGAGTTAAAAAAAGGCTATGTGTTAAGCAAAAAAGGTGTTTTTAAAAGCTTTAAAAGTATCGATGGGGTTGTTTTTAATACAGAGATTAAACGCGGAAGTATTTTAGAATTTTGCAGTGGCTCAAAAAAGCTTAATGCAAAAATTAGTGTAATCAAAGAATTTGAAGATAAGACTTATATTAGCTTGGAGTTTGATAAAAGCCTACCTTTGTGTTTTGATGATAAATTTATCTTGCTTGAAAATGGGCGTATTAAAAGTGGTGGTGTAGTATTAAATGCAGTGAGTGAGCCTTTAAAAAAAGATATAAAAGCTAAGTATTTAGCACTTTTAGAACAAAAAGATTTTAAAAAAGTATTTGAGTTTTTAAAACAAACTCACAAACTTGGCTTTGGCTTACTTTCAAGCTATCAACGCTTTAAACTCACTCATGAGCAAGCTTTGAATTTAGCAAAAAGTTTAGATCATGTTTTTGTTGATGAGCAAGCTTTAAATATATATGATTTAAATGCTATGCAAACTTTGAAAGAATTTATTGATTTTGTTTTCTCTAAAAATCCTTATGCTTTAATCTCGCCTCATTCTATCGCCTTAAGGCTTAGCTGGGCAAGTGAGAGTTTTTGTGCTTATACACTCAAGCAAATGCAAGAAAAATTAGATTTTAAAGATGGCATATGGTTTTTAAAAGGACAAAATTTTGAAAAATTACAAGAAAAGGCTCATTGTGAGCTTTATGAAATTTTAAAAAAAGAAGGTATAAAACCTACCGCACCTTATAATCTTTATGAATATTTAGAGCTTGATAGGAAAAATGGAGATCTTATCTTAAAAAAACTCACCAAAGAAAACAAAGTCAAAAGATTAGCACATAATCTTTTTATAGAAAAAAATGCCCTTGAAAATCTCATGCAAGAGTTTTTAAAGCTTTTGCAAGATCATCATTTAAATGTCGCTTTTGTAAAAAATCATTTTCAAATTTCGAGAAAATATGCCATAGCTTACTTAGAATACCTTGATAAAAACTATCCTCAAGTGATAAAAATCGAGGAAAAAAGAATGCTAAAAGTCTAAGTGTTAAAATTTACATTTTATAATGATAAAAATTTAAATTAAAGGAAAAAAATGAAAAAATCTCTAGCTCTTTTAACTCTTGCTAGCTCTTTATTTGCTGCAAGTAATGAAGAAATTATTAATTTTTTTAAGAAAAATCCAAATTTATCAAATGCAAATATTAGTGTTTCTAGTAGAGAAAAAATTCCTGATACTAACTTTGAAGCCGTGATAGTTAATTTTGAAATTAGTGGTAAAAATTTCCAAGAAATCGTTTTCACTCAAGATAATATCATCACAACCGAAGTAATTGATGTAAAAAAAGGTGAGTTTTATTCTCAAGTTTATCAAGCAAAACTCATGGAAAAACAACAAGCTGAATTTTCAAAAAAAGCTTTAGTGGAACTTAAAAAAGAAAAAATGTTTGTTTCTTTAGGCGATAAAAACAAACCTTTGCTTTATGTTTTTAGCGATCCTGAATGTCCATATTGTAGAATGCATTTAGATAAAATAGAAGAAACACTAAAAACTCATCAAGTTAAATTTATCTTAACCCCTATCCATGATACAAGCGCATTTGAAAAATCTGCATTAATTTATAAAGAAAGTAAAAATGCCAAAGATGATGCACAAAAAATCGCTATCATGAAAAAATACTATGATAAAAATTTAAAAGATTATAAAAAACCTAGTGAAGCTGAAGTTAAAGCGGTAAGAGAAACTTTTGCAAAATACTCTAAACTTGGTCTTCGTGCCGTACCAACGATAATCGATGCTCAAAAATAATCTTTTCTTACTTGTGCTTGCACTGTTTTTAAGTGCTTGCACAGGCCCTATGCAAACTTTTATCCAAACAAATAATGAGGGTATTTTCCTACATGCTAATAAAAATCAAAGTTTTTCTTTACACATCAATAATCCTTCAAAATTAAACACAAATTTAGAGGCCAAACTCACTCAAAAATTACAAAATTTGGGATTGGTTTTAGATAATACTCAAAGTGATTATAAAATTTATATCAATATAGTAGATTTTAAGAAATTTTCTTATGCACAAAGACTAATTGCTTCTAATGCAAGATTTTTTTATAATGACTTTGATAAAATAGATAATGTTTTTGAAATGGAAGTAGAAAATTACTATCTTTTGCAAGTTAATTTACAAATTAGTTCCAAAAACTCTACTCAAAGCACCTCACTTTTAGCAAGAACTGCTTATCTTAGCAATATAGATAGAGCCAAAGAATCTTTAGAAGAAAAAATTGCTAATCAAATAACAAGCTTTTTTTATATGCATTAAAGATGGCATTTAAGCCATCTTTTTAAATATAACCATGATCAATCATCGCATCAGCTACTTTTTTAAAGCCTGCTATGTTTGAACCTACTACTAAATTTCCTTCATGATTATAAGCTTTTGCACACTCGTATGAATTTTCAAAAATATTTTTCATAATCTTATGCAATTTTGCATCAACTTCATCAAAACTCCATTGGCACATACTTGCATTTTGTTGCATTTCAAGTTGAGAAGTCGCTACACCACCTGCATTTGCAGCCTTAGCTGGAGCAAATAAAAAGTCTTTTTGATTTAACATAAAATCAATCGCTTCAAGTGTGCTTGGCATATTAGCTCCCTCTGCTACCATACGACAACCATTATGATATAAGGTTTTAATATCTTCTAAATTTAACTCATTTTGCGTAGCACTTGGAAAAGCTATATCACAAGGTATACTCCATACTCCATTACAACCTTGTTTATATGCACTTTTTGGAGTAAAAATAGCACCTTTTTTAAGCGCTGCATAATCACTCACCCTAGCTCTTTTTACTTCTTTAATTTCTTTTAATAAATCTAAATCTATCCCATCTTTATCATAAACAAATCCATCACTATCGCTTATTGTGATTGCTTTTGCGCCAAGTTGATGTAATTTTTCTATGGTATAAATTGCCACATTTCCACTACCTGAGACTGCACACTCTTTTCCTTCTAATGCATTGTTATATTTTGCTAGCATTTCTTGAGTAAAATACACGCAGCCATATCCTGTTGCTTCTGTTCTTGCTAAACTTCCACCCCATGGAATTTTCTTTCCCGTTAAAGTTCCATCAAAATTAGAGCTAATTTTCTTATAAGCTCCAAACATATATCCAATTTCCCTAGCACCAACCCCTATATCACCCGCTGGCACATCAGTGCTTGCTCCTATGATTTTTGAAAGCTCAGCCATAAAAGCTTGACAAAAACGCATAATTTCTGCTTCGCTTTTACCTTTAGGGTCAAAATTTGCTCCACCCTTAGCACCGCCTATCATCAAACCTGTTAAAGAATTTTTGAAAATTTGCTCAAAACCTAAAAATTTCAAAACATCCAAATTTACACTAGGATGAAATCTAAGTCCACCTTTATAAGGACCTAAACTAGAATTAAACTGCACTCTATAGCCAAAATGTGTTTGAGCTTTACCTGCATCATTGATATATACAACTCTAAATATAGTTGTTTTTTCAGGCATTACAATACGCTCTAATATTGCATGATCTTGATAAGTTTTGTTAGATTCAAGTAAAGGTTCTAAAGAATTTAATACCTCAGTTGCTGCTTGAAAAAAGATAGGTTGTCTTGGGGAAATTGTTTGAATTTTTTCTAAAGTTTCGTTGATATATTGTTTAGCCATACTCATAAATTGTCCTTTTTATAGTATCTTGCTGTTTGTTTTAGCTAAAAATTTTTTTAGCGCCATTTGCTCCTTTGTTCCTATTTTGTAGTAAATTAGCTTTAAATATGCGCTAATTTCCTTTTGAGAAAGATTTCTTGATTTAGAATAATCTAGCAAAATATATTGTGGAATGAAAATTTTACTTTTTGTGAAATTTTTCATCATTTTTTTATAAATAGAAAAATTTTTAACACAAGAAAAGCGTGCAAAAACAAAAGGTAGTTTTGTCTTTTCATACCATAATTCACACAAATCAATATAATCTTTTGGATTTTGCAAATAAAGTTTTAAAGCCTTATCACCGATGATAACCTCCCCTTTTTGCTTTAAAACTTTTGCAAGAGCATTAGAAGTTGCAGAACTTGCATCTTCTTTGCTTTGAGAATGTTTTTTCACTAAAACGCTTTTTACCTTTTTGCTTGCGCAAATTCCCACATTTAAGGTTTTGTATTTTTTTCTACGACTTTCAATACTTGAAATAATCGCTGCATCAATACGTCTAAAATACAAATGGCGATTTAGCTTACTAGGAACCCCTTTTTTGTATTCTGTAGTTTGCTTAACATAGCTAGGAAAAGCTGTTTTTTTAAGATAGATATGCAAAGGGAGTAAATTAAGATAATCTATCTTTCCAAAAACCATCTTAGCCTTTCTATGATTAAGTATTAGTATCCTATAAAAAAATATCTTAAATATAAATTAATTTAATTAAAAATATAATCAATACTAAAATTTATATCAAAATTTAACATTTATTGTAAAAAATTATTTTGTAATCTTAGATTATTAAGTAAAAAATTAAAATAATAGAAAAGTCAAATTGAAAGATTGAAAATAAAAATTAAGTTTTATTCAAAAAAATATTTTAAATAAAACTTAATCTATAAAAACTATTGTAAGCTTACTAGATATTTTTGATAGTCAAATTCTTTTACTAAAGCCACTCCATCTTCAACTGCAGCTTTTGCCACAGCAGCACTAACTACAGCTTTTACCCTGCTATCAAATGGTTTTGGTATCACATAATCTCTACCAAAGCTAAGCTCTTCTACTCCATAAGCTTGTTTTACCTCATCAGTTACCTCAAGCTTAGCTAAATCAGCCAAAGCTTTAGCAGCAGCTACTTTCATATTTTCAGTGATTTTAGTCGCTTTTACGTCTAAAGCTCCTCTAAAAATAAAAGGAAAACCTAAAACATTGTTAATTTGATTTGGATAATCACTTCTACCTGTTCCAACTATAGCATCATTTCTAACCCTTTTAACATCTTCAGGCATTACTTCAGGCACAGGATTAGCTAATGCAAAAATCACAGGATCTTTAGCCATACTTAAAATCATCTCATCATCTAAAATCTTAGGTGCACTCAAACCCAAAAACACATCAGCACCCTTTAAAGCCTCTCTTAAAGTGCTATCTTTAGTATCGCTCACAAATTCTAGTTTGTATTTATTTAAATCATCTCTTTGAGTATTAATCACACCTTTGCTATCTACTAAAACGATATTTTTAACCCCTAAATTTCTATACATTCTAGCACTTGCAATACCCGCTGCACCTGCACCACTTACTACTACTTTAATATCTTCAAATTTTTTACCACTAATTTCCATAGCATTCATTAATCCTGCTGTAGAAATGATCGCTGTACCGTGTTGATCATCATGCATTACAGGAATTCCAAGATCTTGTAAAGCAGCTTCTATTTCAAAGCATTTTGGCGCAGATATATCTTCTAAATTAATCCCTCCAAAAGTAGGTGCTATAGCTTTACAAAAGGTAACAATTTCATCTACACTATGAGCATTAATTTCTAAATCATAAGCATTAACATTAGCAAATTTTTTAAACAAACAAGCCTTTCCTTCCATCACAGGCTTACTTGCACTTGCTCCTATATTGCCAAGTCCCAAAACCGCACTACCATCACTTACTATGGCAACTAAATTAGCTTTATTAGTGTATTTATAAGCTAAGGTTTCATCTTTTGCTATCTCAACACAAGGTTCAGCAACCCCCGGAGAATAAGCTAAAGATAAATCATGCGCACTATCCATAGGCTTTCTAGCAACAATATCTACTTTACCCCCTAAGTGGTATTCTAAAGCCTCTTCTTTTAAATTCATTATTTCCCCTTCATGTAAGTTAGTAAATTTTCTATTCTAAGCTTAGCTTTTTGCACTCCTAAAAATTCTAATACTTCAAATATACTAGGACTTACCGAGCTTCCAGTAAGTGCAATGCGTATGGCTTGAGCTAGATCTTTTAACTTAAGATTATTTCCTTCTAAGAATTGATTAGTTAATTCTTCAAATTCGCAAGCATTTTTTTGCTCATTTAAAACCATAGCGTATTTTTCCAAATAAGTTAAATTTGTTACATTAAGAAATTTATCTACAGCCTTTTGATCGTATTCTTTTGGGTCATTTAGTAACACTTTAGCCCCACTAATAATATCATGTAAGGTTTTAGCTCTCTCTCTTAACATATCCAGTAAAAATCCCACTTTTTCATACTGACTTAAATCAAATCCTAAATCTTTTAATCGTCTATTGATTTCTTCAAAAGGCAAGGTTTTAATATAATGAGCATTAAGCCATTCTAGCTTTTTAAAATTATAGCAAGAAGCACTTTTATTAATATGATTTGGATCAAAAAGCTCTTGCATGCTTTCTAAAGAAAAAATCTCATCATCGCCATGACTCCAACCAAGACGCACTAAGAAATTTAGCAGGGCTTGAGGTAAAATCCCCATATTTTTATACTCCATCACATCAGTTGCTCCATGACGCTTAGAAAGTTTTTTACCATCTTCACCATGTATCATAGCCACATGATAAAATTTAGGAATTTTAAAGCCTAGTGCCTCATAAAGAACGATTTGTTTTGGAGTATTTGATAAATGATCATCCCCTCTTATAACATCACTCACACCCATTAGCGCATCATCAATTACAACAGTTAAATTATAAATTGGGCTACCATCGCTTCTTGCAATTACAAAATCATCTAAAATATCTTCAGCCTTAAAACTAACCTCGCCTTTAATACCATCTATAAATTTAATCTCTCCACTTTGTGGTGCTTTTATACGCACCACAGGCTCAATACCACTTGGGGGAGTTCCTTTAAAATCTCTATATCTACCATCGTATTTTGGGCGCTCTTTAGCTGCTTCTTGCTTAGCTCTTAACTCATCAAGCTCTTCTTTGCTCATATAACAATAATAAGCCTTACCCTCATCTAATAATTTTTGAATGTATTTTTTATAAATTTCAAATCTTTGGGATTGATACTCAATCGTCCCATCATAATCAAGCCCACACCATTTAAATGCTTCTATAATAGCTTGTGTAGCTTCTTGTGAATTTCTTTTTAAATCCGTATCTTCAATACGCAATAAAAATTTACCCTTATTTTTTCTTGCATAAAGATAATTATATAAAGCCGTTCTAAGCCCTCCTATGTGCAAATATCCTGTTGGAGAAGGAGCAAAACGCGTTGTGATTTCTTGCATATTTTTACCTTTTTTAAATTTTTATTGTTATAATGCTATATTTACACTTAAATAAAGGTTTTATATGAGAAAATTTTTAATATCTTGTTGTTTTGCTGCAAATATTTTATATGCTCAAACCCTTGGTGGCGTAGCAATGGTAGTAGAAAATCAGCCCATCACTCTTTATGATATAGAACAAACCATGAAAGAATTAAAAACTAATGATAAACAAAAGGCTATAGCATTTTTAGTAGATGATAAAGTTCAACAAAGTGAAGCTAAAAAGTTAGGAATTTATGTAAGTACTTTTGAGCTTAATGAAAAATTAGCCCAAATAGCAAAAGGCAATAAAACCGACATCAATGGCTTACAAGCAAAAATAGAAAAAGATGGTTTAAATTTTGAAGTTTTTAAAAATAAGGTTAGAAAAGATCTTGAAAGAGAAAAGCTTTATAGAAGCATAATGCAAAATGCAAAAATCAATATCGATGATGAAACACTAAAACATTTTTATGAAAGCAATCTTGATAAATTTAGCACTTTTTCAAATATAGACTTAGTTGTTTATAATTCTACTAATCCAGAACTTTTACAACAGCTTGCACAAAATCCTATGTATAAAAATTCTCAAATTAAATCAAAAGCCATTAGTTTAAACGCAGCTAGTTTAGATCCAAGATTACTTGCTTTGTTAAATAATACAAAAATAGGAGAATTTACTCCAGTATTAAATGGTGAAAATGCTTATATAGTATATTTTGTAAAAGAAAAATATGGTAAAAATCCTATCGAATTTGACTTAATCAAAGATCAAGTTAGCAATGTCTATACTCTAACTCAAAAAGAACAAGCCTTAAAAAATCATCTTGATAAAATCAGAGCAAATGCTCATATAGAAGAATTAAGATAGGTTAAACCTATCTTAAATTAATGTCTTGAAAGATAATTTGTATCATAATTATTATTGATAAAATCTGCATTATCCATCATTGCTAAATGAAAATCTTTAGTTGTTTTAATCCCACCTACAATAAGCTCTTGCAAGGCTATTTTCATTTTAGAAATAGCTGTGTTCCTATCTTCTCCCCAAACAACTAATTTTCCAATCATAGAATCATAATAAGGAGGCACGCTATAATCTTGATAACAATGACTTTCCATTCTTACATTGCGTCCTGCTGGAGCTACGTATTTTGTGATTTTACCTGGGCAAGGTAAGAAAGTTTTGGAATCTTCAGCAGTGATTCTACATTCTATAGAATGACCTTTAAGTTTAATTTCTTCTTGCTTTGGTAAAGGATACCCTTCTGCTACTTTAATCATAAGCTCGATAATATCTACCCCACTTACCATCTCACTCACACAATGCTCAACTTGCAAGCGCGTATTCATCTCGATAAAATAAAAATCTAAATTTTTATCCACTAAAAACTCAAAAGTTCCCGCACCCTCATAATCAATAGCCTTAGCAGCTTTTACTGCTGTTTCATGAAGTCTTGCTCTTGTTTTTTCATCTAGTAAAATTGCAGGAGATTCTTCTATAAGTTTTTGATGGCGTCTTTGCATAGAGCAATCTCTCTCGCCCAAATGGATCACATTACCAAAGCTATCTCCTATGATTTGCACTTCTATATGGCGTGGATTTTGGATGTATTTTTCCATATACATAGTACCATCACCAAAAGCACTCATAGCTTCACTTTCTGCTGACCAATAAGCTTTTTCCAAATCTTTTTCATCTTCAACTACACGCATACCACGACCACCGCCGCCTGCTGCTGCTTTTAAAATCACAGGATAGCCTATTTCTTTAGCAAGTTTTTTTGCTGCTTCAACCCCACCTAAAGCCCCATCGCTTCCTGGAATTACAGGTACACCTGCTCTTTGCATTACTTGTTTAGCTTTGCTTTTATCACTCATTAGTGCCATAGCAGCTACTGAAGGGCCTATGAATTTGATATTATGTTTTGCACAAATTTCAACAAAATTTTGATTTTCACTTAAAAATCCATATCCTGGAAAAATCGCATCCGCTTCGCTAATTTCAGCCGCACTAATAATAGCTGGGATATTTAAATAACTTTCTGAACTTCTAGCATTTCCTATACAAATACTCGCATCAGCGTATTTTAAATACAAAGCATCTTTATCTGCAGTAGAATACACACAAATTGCTTTTTTTCCCATTTCTTTTACAGTTCTTAAAGCTCTTAATGCAATTTCTCCACGATTTGCTATTAAAACTTTTTTAATTTCCATTTTATAATTTCTCCACCACAAATAAAGGCATGCCAAATTCTACAGGCTGACCATCTGCAACTAAAACTTCTACTATTCTACAGTCATATTCAGCTTCGATTTCATTCATGATTTTCATCGCTTCAATGATTGCTATAGTACTTCCTTTTTTAATAGTTTGTCCTGCTTTAGCAAAAGGTGCTGCACCTGGACTTGGAGCTTGATAAAAAGTACCTACCATAGGGCTGTTGATAGTTGGTTTATTAGAAGAGTTTGAGCTTGCTTTGGTCTCATTAACTACATTTACATTAATTGGCTGTGGAGTTGGAGCAACAGGAGCTGGAGCCGGTAATTCACAACATAAATCTTTTTCTAGTTCTATTTCAAATCCATCTTGTTCTTTTATTTTAATCTTACTTATACTTGCTTCTGCAAAAAGTTGCATTAATTCTTTGATTTCTTCTTTTGTCATATATTCTCCTTAATTTATAAGACTTAATTTATAATTATATATAAAAATACTAAAAATAACTTCAATTATTTATTTTTTACTTTTATTTTAAGATATAATTTAAAAATTCACTTTAATTATAAAGGACAAAAATGGGCTTAAAAGCAGATAATTGGATCAAAAAAATGGCATTAGAGCACAATATGATAGAGCCATTTTGCGAAGCAAATATAGGTAAAGGTATAGTTAGTTATGGGCTTTCAAGCTATGGATATGATATAAGAGTTGGAAGAGAATTTAAAATTTTTACTAATGTAAATTCCACTGTTGTAGATCCTAAAAATTTTGTAGAAGAAAATGTAGTAGATTTTGTAGGTGATGTATGTATAGTACCTGCAAATTCTTTCGCACTTGCAAGAACTGTTGAGTATTTTAAAATGCCAAATGATGTTTTAGCTATTTGCCTTGGTAAAAGTACTTATGCAAGATGTGGTATTATAGTGAATGTAACTCCTTTTGAGCCAGGTTTTGAAGGACATATCACTATAGAAATTTCAAACACAACCCCACTACCTGCTAAAATTTATGCTAATGAAGGTATAGCTCAAGTTTTGTTTTTACAAGGAGATGAGCCTTGTGATGTAACATATGCTGATAAAAAAGGTAAATATCAAGCTCAAACAGGTATAACTTTACCAAGAATTTTAAAATAATTTTATTTTCAGCCGATATAAAAACTTAGTCAAGTAATAGGAAAATATATATGTTTAATGGAAAAAGCATTTTAATCACCGGTGGTACAGGAAGTTTTGGAAAAACTTATACTAAAACTTTACTTCAAAAATACAAACCTAAAAAAATCATCATTTATTCACGCGATGAACTCAAGCAATTTGAAACGGCAAGAGAATTTAATGATAATTGCATGCGTTATTTTATAGGTGATGTAAGAGATAAAGAAAGATTAAATATAGCGATGAAGGATGTTGATTTTGTCATCCATGCAGCCGCTATGAAACATGTGCCAATTGCAGAATATAATCCAATGGAATGTATAAAAACCAATATCCACGGAGCGCAAAATGTAATCGATGCGTGTTTAGAAAATAATGTAGAAAAATGTATCGCTCTTTCAACTGATAAAGCATGTAATCCTATTAATTTATATGGAGCTACAAAGCTTGCAAGTGATAAGCTTTTTGTAGCAGCAAATAACATCGCAGGAAATTCTCATACTAAATTTAGCGTTACAAGATATGGCAATGTAGTGGGCTCAAGAGGCTCTGTTATACCATTTTTTAAAAAACTCATCAATGAAGGCGCTAAAGAACTTCCTATCACAGATGAAAGAATGACAAGATTTTGGATATCTTTAGAAGATGGGGTTAATTTCGTGCTGAATAACTTTACATACATGCATGGAGGGGAAATTTTCGTGCCAAAAATTCCTTCTATGAAAATTGTAGATTTAGCTAAAACCATGGCTCCTAATTTAGCTCATAAAATCATAGGCATAAGAGCAGGTGAAAAACTACATGAAATTATGATTTCAAGTGATGATAGTCACTTAACTTATGAATTTGAAAATTATTATGCCATTAGTCCAAGTATTAAATTTACTAATATGGAAATTGATTTTAGCATAAACGCAAAAGGACAAAAAGGCAAAAAAGTTTCTAATGGCTTTTCTTATAGCTCAGATAATAATCCATCATGGATTAATCAAGAAGAGCTTTTAAATATAATAAATCATACAGAGCTTGAAAAATGATAACTTATTCTCATCAAAATATCGACGAACAAGATATACAAGTAGTTTGCGAGGCTTTAAAAGATGATTTTTTAACCGGTGGAAAAAAGGTTGAAGAATTTGAACAAGCCCTTTGTGGATATGTGGGTGTAAAATATGCTTGCGTGCTAAATTCAGCTACTTCTGCTTTACACCTTGCATATTTATCTTTAAATGTAAAAGATAAAATTGTATTAACAACCCCCATTACCTTTGCTGCAACTGCAAATGCTGCTTTAATGGCAGGTGCTAGGGTTGAGTTTATAGATGTAAAAAGTGATGGAAATATTGATGAGAAAAAACTTGCTTTAAGATTAAGCCAAGATAGCTCTAATATAGGGGCAATTTGCGTGGTTGATTTTGCGGGAAATAGCGTAGAAATGGATAAAATTTTAGCCTTAGCTAAACAATATAATATCCCATTAATAGATGATGCAAGCCATGCCCTAGGTGCTACTTATAAAGATCAAAAAGTAGGCTCTATGGCAGATTTAAGCATATTTTCCTTTCATCCGGTTAAACCTATCACAACCTTTGAGGGTGGTGCGGTTGTTAGCAATGATAAAGAATTAATCTCAAAAATCAAGCTTTTAAAAAGTCATGGTATAGTCAAAAAAAGACTTTGGGATAGTGATATGATTGAACTAGGCTATAATTATCGTTTAAGTGATGTAGCTTGTGCTTTAGGTATAAATCAACTTAAAAAACTTGATAATATGCTAGAAAAAAGAGAAATCATCACAAGTTTTTATGATAAAGAATTTGAAAAAAATCCTTATTTTAGCACTATAAAAATTAAAGATCATAAAAAAAGCTCAAGACATTTATACCCTATTTTGCTTTTTCCTGAGTTTTATTGCCAAAAAGAGATTATTTTTGAAAAATTATTAAATTTAGGCATAGGTGTGCAAGTGCATTATAAGCCTACTTATGAGTTTAGTTTTTATAAAAACTTATATGGAAATTTATTTTTAGAAAATGCGGATAATTTTTATAAAGCTGAACTTAGTATACCCGCTCACCAAGAAATGAATCTAAAAGATGCGCAATTTATTAAAGATAGTTTATTTAAGATTTTAGAAGAAACTAAAAAGGGTTATTGTGAGTAAAAGTATGTATGAGTTAGCTTGTGAGCTTTTTCCTATATGTAGAAGTATTACCGGGAAAGGCTTTAGACAAAGCTTAAAAATACTTGATGAGGCTATGGGAGGGGGTATATTAAAAATTCACTCTATAGCAAGCGGAAGTAAAGTATTTGACTGGGAGGTACCTGCTGAATGGGAGATAAACGATGCTTATATCATCACTCCAGATGGAGAAAAAATTTGTGATTTTAAACAAAATAATTTACATGTGTTAAACTATAGCATAGGCATAGATACAGAACTTGATCTAGCAAGCTTACAAGAACACCTTTACTCTATAGAGGATATGCCTGATGCTATACCTTATGTGACAAGCTATTATAAAAGGCATTGGGGTTTTTGCATAAAACATGAAGATAGAATTAAACTAAAAGAAGGAAAATATAAAGTTTTCATCGATGCAAAACACCATGAAAATGGGGTTTTAAACTATGCTGATCTACTCATACCTAGCACACAAGAAATAAAAAATGAAATTTTAATTTCCACTTACCTTTGTCATCCATCCATGGCAAATAACGAGCTAAGTGGCCCTGTGGTAGCTGCGTTTTTAGCTAAATGGCTTTTAGAACTCAAAAAGAGAAAATACAATTATCGTTTTATTTTTGCTCCTGAAACTATAGGAAGTATAGTTTATCTTAACAAGCACTTAAAACATTTACAAAAATACACCAAAGCAGGTTTTGTACTCTCTTGTATAGGCGATGACAATGCTTACTCACTCATTCACACTCCAAGTGAAAATACCCTAGCAGATAAAGTAGCTTTGCACACTTTAAAAGTTAAAAATAATTTTAAAGAATTTAGCTTTTTATATAGAGGTGGCAACGAAAGACAATTTTGTTCTCCTTTGGTAAATTTACCCGTAGTTTGCATATGTAGGACTAGATTTGGTGATTATAAAGAATACCATACTAGCAAGGATGATTTAAATTTCATCAGCGAAGAAGGCTTACGAGGTAGCTTAAAAGCCATGCAAGAAATCATTATGAATTTAGAAGTGAATGCAATTTATCAAATCACAACTTTTTGTGAACCAAATTTAGGTAAAAGAGATTTGTATCATACTTTAAATCAAGGAGTTACCAAAAAACCAATCTCAGCCGATTTTCTAGCCTTTTGTGATGGCAAAAACGATGTTTTAGATATAGCCTCAAAACTTGATATGCAAGCTTATGAATTAAAAGATTTAATAGAAAAATTAAAATTTCACAGACTAGTAAAACCATTCGAGGATGCGCGCATATGACAACCCACATCAATGATTTTTTACAAGAAAGTGTTGCTAAATTTGGAAGCAAAAATGCTTTTGTTGAGTTTAATGGTAGAAGTATAAACTATAAAGAATTTGATGTTTTAAGTAAAAAAATAGCAAGTGAAATTCTTTCTAAGCTTCCCACTAAAAGTACACAAGAACCTATATTAATCATACTTCCTAAAGGGATTGATTGTTTGCTTTCTTTTTTTGGCATAGCAAAAAGTGGAAATTTTTATACACTTTTAGATGAAAAAAGCCCTAAAGAGCGTGTAGAAAAAGTCATAGAAGTTTTAAAACCAAAGCTTTTAATTACTTCTAAAAAATTAAATTTAGATTTTAATCTTGATACTATCTTCACAGAAGATTTTGAAAATTTTGATATAAATGAAAATGCTTTAGAAAAAGCTTTAAATAATCACATAGATACTAATTTACTTTATGTACTTTTTACAAGTGGAAGCACAGGAACTCCAAAAGGAGTAAGTATAAGTCATAAAAGTGTGATTGATTATACTCTTTGGGTATGTGAGACTTTTAAACTAAGTCATGAAGATATACTTGCTAATCAAGCGCCATTTTACTTTGATAATAGCATATTGGATATATTTAGCTCTATTAAAATGGGAGCTACGCTTCATATACTACCAAATCATCTTTTTGCTTTTCCAAATAAAATTTTAGAGTATCTAGAACAAGAAAAAATAACAACAATTTTTTGGGTACCTTCTGTGCTGATTTATTTTGCTAATACTAATGCTCTTGAAGCCTTTACACTAAGGCATTTAAACAAAATTCTTTTTTGTGGCGAAATCATGCCAAATAAACAACTCAACATTTGGCATAAATACCTTCCTAGTGCTTTATTTGCTAATCTTTATGGACCTACTGAAATTACCGATGTATGCTCTTTTTACATAGTTGATAGGCAATTTAGTGATGATGAGCTTTTACCTATAGGAAAAGCTTGTAAAAATATTCAGCTTTTAGTCTTTGATGAGAATTTAAATTTAATTACTCCAAATCAAATAGGAATTAAAGGTGAGCTTTATGTAAGAGGAACTTGCCTTTCTCTAGGGTATTACAACGATAAAGAAAAAACAAAGCAAGCTTTTGTGCAAAATCCTTTGCATGATAATTACCTAGATTTGCTTTATAAAACAGGCGATGTGGTAGCTTATAATGAATTTGGCGAACTTTTATGTTATGGAAGGATAGATCATCAAATCAAATACATGGGTCATCGCATAGAGCTTGGAGAGATAGAAAGTATTATCAATTCTCATGAGAATGTAAGAAATTGTGCTTGTATTTTTAAAGAAGAAATTATTTGTTTTTATGAAAGCAAGGAAGAGTTAGATTTTAAAAACTTTTTAAAAGACAAACTTCCTACCTACATGATACCTAAGAAATTTGTTAAAATAGAACAATTTGCTTTAAATGCAAATGGGAAGATTGACAGGAAGGTTTTGAGTGGACTTTTATAATAAGTAAAATGATGTTTTGCAAAATTAAATATGGTATAATTTTAAAATTTTAGTATTTAAAGGAAAATTTGATGGATATTACACTTGAAAATATACAAAATATGTTTAACGCAATTAGCAGAAATGACATTAACGAAAATAGTCGTAATTTAGTAGATGATGATATTATTGATAGTATGGATATGATGAAATTAATCCTAGAAATAGAAAAATTTATTGGAAAAAGTTTAGATGCTAAATATATAACTCCAGATAATTTTGAAGATTTTTCTGCAATAAAAAATATGCTTGAGAAAGTTATATAATCTCAAGCACAAATTTATCACCCTTATCTTTAAAAGTAAAAACTTTATCCTTGCAAGGATAGCTTATGCTATCTTCTTTTATATCAATGGTTTTATCTTTTAATTTTTCAAGCATTTTTGGCAATTCCTTGCTAAACAAGGATTTGGTATTTATTCCACTTCCATGGGAAGAATTTTTAATAAATTTACCATCAATGTCTTTCTCACTTATTAAATTAAAATTGACATCATATCCCAATAATTCTAAAATTTTTATATACTGACTTTTAAATTCATAAGAAGCCATTTTATCATTAAAATTATGATAACTAATATATATTATATTTTTATTTTTTTGAGCTTGTAAAATCAAGTGTGTTTGATTTAATAAAGTTCTTATTTCATAATTCTCATCTTTAAAACAATATTGCGACTCCCTATTGGCATTCCAATAAGTCTTCAAAAAACACCCTATTTTTAAATTTTTGGAATCATAAATTACCTCGGGCGTATCGAAGCTTCTTCCTATGATATAGTTTAATACCAGCATTGCTTCGCCAGAATTATCTATCACCCCATCAACATACCAAGGAGCAATTTTAGTCAACAATAAAGAAAGATAACCTCCATACGACACTCCTCCATAAATTTTTGGTAATTTTTCAAAATCAGGAAATTTTTTACACAGATTTTTTAAAGCATTTATGTGATCAATAGCAGCCATAATACCATAATTTTGATATTCATTGTTTGGCGGTAGCAAAGTTGATGTAAGATAAAATTTAAAATCTTTTTTTAATATATCTTTTTGTTTAAAAAAACCAAGTGTAGAATCCAAATATGATATATATTGTTTTATATTTTCTTTATCAATATCATAGAGGTTAACGGGGGGGGGATATCATATTTATTTAATTGAGTTTCGAAGTATTTTATATCATTTTTTTCATATACAAATTTTGCACTATATCTTCTATCCTTTTTATTTACTCTACAACCAAAGCAATGATATAAAACATTAACAGCTACTACATCAAATTTATTGGCTATATATTGTCTATCAAAATCAATAATTGATACATCAATATTAGCACCATATGCTCCTATAATAAAAACAATAGCTTTCATAGCTTTTTCATCATCATAAGTTATTCTATATTCTAATTTACTTTCTCTTTTTATATTTAATTCTACATCATCACAAGAATCTATGAAATAAGTTTCATTTTTGAGCATAATTTTCTCTAATCATTAAAATAATTTGTAAATTGCTCTTGATATCGCAACTCTAGATTATCATATATATCTTGAATTTTGTCAATAAATTTTTCATTTTTATATGCTTGCATAGTTATAGAATTGATCTCTTGAAAAGCAAAAAAATCAAATTTTTCTTCATGCGTTAATTCTTCAAGATAAACTACTTTTCCATAATGATCATAAGTATATTGCTTAAGAGTTTCTTCTACTACCTCAAGCACTTTAAATACAAATATCATTATGGGTTCTTTTCTTAACACCTGTGTATTTTGCTCAAATTCCCTTAAAAACTCATCATTTTTTCTATGAGTTATGGTACAATAGTGCTTTTTAGTATCTTTATAAAAAATATCAAACAATGCACAAGGTTTGACCCCTAAAAAATTTCCATCATAATCAACCTGAGGATAATAAGGATAAAGTTTGCATATCAAAGGTCTAAGACCATGAGGATCACAAAGTCCATTTAAATCACATTTTGCAAAATATGCATTGATTTTTTTTCCATTTTTTAAAGTAAAGGTATTAACTTTTCCATTTTCTAAATATGTGTTGCCCGCTTGTTTTAGTGAAAGATATTCAACTTCAAGCATAGGCAATATCACCGCACTAGATTTATTAAATTTAAAATATTGTGCATGAATATTATGACAACATCCACCATTACATGTTTTATAACATTGTGGTGCAAAAATGAATTCTTTATCTTGCAGTGAGTTAAAAAAATTTTTCATCTATTTCCTTTCTTGTATATTCTAGCTTAATTTTTGTACATCAAGTAATATTTGCTCATTTTCCTCTTTAAAAGTATATATTAAATCATCACACTTGTATGAGATTTCTTTTTTACAAGTTTTATCTTTTAAAGGTTCTTGTAGAATTTGTGACAAGTGTTTTTTAATAAGTAGTTTTATAGGTATACCCATACCATGAGTTAAATTTTTAATAAATTTACCATCAACTTGTTGATTATCTGTTATTTTTGTAAATTCAACATCAACTCCAAGTTCTTTTAAAATACTAACATATTCTTCTTTTTCTTCCAAAGGAACATATTCATCAAATTTAGAATGATAAGCGATATATTTTGGATTTGGATATTTTGCTTGTATATTTAAATGATCTTTATTTAATGTTTCTCTAATGAGTTTTCTAGCAAGTGAAAAATAATAAGGCGATTGTTTATTTGTAGTCCATAGTGTTTTTTCAGAAGCGCAAAGTCTAATATTTTTAAAATAATGAAAAGTCGCAAAACAAGAGTATTGAGCATAATCAACTTCCTTACCAAAGCCTATATATCTCCAAGCATCTCCCTCAAGCGTCACATGAGAAGAATTATCAATGATTGCATCTATAACCCATGGAGCTATTTTTGCAGACAATACGCCCATATATGCACCATGTGAAACTCCTACCACAATAGTTTTTAAATTATTGTTTTTAAAAATTTTTGTTTTTACATAAAGCAAAGTGTTTATCATATCAATCGTTTGCATAATACCATAATTTTGATATTCATTATTTGTAAGTTGTAAACTTGCACTTAAATCTAAATAATAATCTCTACTAAGATCCCAATTATCTTTCTTTTTTTGAATTTCTTTATTAAGATAATCCATAGCAGGGTAAAATTCTTCAAAAGTGTTAAGATTTGATATATCATAAGGAATTTCTATATTAAGAGCTTTTAAACTCGTATCAAAGATAAGTTTATCAATATCATCTAAATACCACTTAGCGCCAGTTTGAGGACGATTACCTATACCATGATAATTTACACTCAAAACTGCTACATTACACTTTGATGCAAAATACTCCATATTAAACTTTAAAACAGGATCTCTTATATCAGCCCCAAGTCCTTGAATAATACACATTATAGCTTCAATTTCTTTTGTGTCATCATACATAAGCTGAAATTCTAATTTACTTTCTCTTTTTATATTTAACTCTGCATCATTACAAGAATCTATAAAATAAGTTTGATTTATGAACATTTATTTCTTTCTTAGTTATAATTTATGCTATTATAGCCAAAATATTTTAAGAAACCACACAAGAATTTTTTGCAATCATACTTTAAAAAAGATTGGTTATTTATTGTTATTTTTTATTTGCAAGAATCAAATTGTTCGTTTTTGCTTTAAAGAGTATTTACATAATTGGTCAAATTCGTATTTTAAACTTGTGTGTTCAACATGGTACTTGTATTTTATATAAACTTAAAAAGGTTTTGAGTGGAATGGTTAAAAAAGAAGATATTCAAGCAATTTTCATAAGTTCTTTTATTGTAGTTATAATATCTATATTGTGGATGTTCGACTTAAATTTTATTTATAAGTTTATAGATATTAAATTTGCATCTTGGAATTTTGATAATATCTTTGAAAAAATATCCTATTTTAGCATTTTTAATATTATATTATTTTATATATTTTTTGCTTTATGTTTTGCTTTTGCTTTTGTTTTTATGAAATATGATATTAAAAAATACCTCACAAACTTCAGTATTATTTTTATACTTTCTATTTTAACTAACTTTATTAGCACTCACGAATTTGCTAAAACTTGGCAATTAGAAACACCACTAATAGCCTTAATTATAGGACTTTTAATAGGAAATATCTTCCATACTCCCAAATGGTTTAAAGACACCTTGACTACAGAATTTTATGTCAAAATAGGCATTATACTCATGGGAGCAACCTTACCGCTAACTTTAATCATACAAGCAGGCTCTATAGCGATCATACAAGCTTGTATAATCACAATTATCACTTTTTTCTCTATATTTTTTATCGCTACTAAATTTTTTAAACTTGATCCTAAATTTGGAGTAACATTAGGTGGGGGAGGATCTATATGTGGAGTAAGTGCTGCCATAGTTATAGGAAATGCTGCAAAAGCTAAACAAGAACATATTTCAATAACAATTAGTATAGTAGTATTTTGGGCAATATTAATGATACTATTTTTACCATTTTTGTGCAAAATTTTAAATTTAGACCCTGGAGTTGCTGGAGCATGGATAGGCACATCAGAATTTGCTGATGCAGCGGGAATAGCTGCTGCAGCGGGAATAGGAGATGAAAGAGCTATAGCAGCTTTTACTCTAATAAAAGTGCTAGGTCGTGATATGTTTATTGGTATTTGGGCTGTTTTAGTGGCTTTTCTTTCTATAACTTTTTGGGAAAAGAAAAATAACGAAAAAACCGATATAAAACTAATATGGCAAAGATTTCCTATTTTTATAGCAGGTTTTATATTTATGTCTATTTTTACTACATTTTTTATAATTTCTTTACAAGATCATGGTAAAATTTATCAAAGCGAAGTTTTATCAAGTATAAAAAATTTTAGAAATTGGATTTTTACTTGGACTTTTTTATGCATAGGCTTAAGTGCAAATATTAAACAAATTTTATTACTAGGATACAAACCTCTAATGGCTTTTAGCTTGGGTGTTATAATTAACCTTCCTTTGGGTTTTATACTATCTAATTATATCTTTGTTGATTTTTGGAAAAATTTTTTAAGATAAGGATTATGTTTGGATTATAAATTACAAGATTTAAAAAACATACTAACTCAAAATATTAATCCTGAACATGAAGTAGTATTTATTGCTGGAAATTTAGCAAATTTTGGACGTTTTGACTCAAATAACAAAAAAGATTTACTCGATTTAATCATAGAAAGTATAATGCAAGCTAGCAATGAAAAAAGCACCATAATGACTCAAACTATGAGTTTTCAAATTTGCAATACAAATACTCCATTTCATCGTTACACATGGGCAAATTTAGGTGCTTTTGGTAATTATTTATTAAATCTTGATGGTAGCATAAGAAGTTTACATCCTTTTGCTTCCTATACAGCATTTGGTAAAAATGCAAAGATTTGCGATTGTCAAATTCCTTTTGCATATGGCTTGCAAAGCCCATATGATAATATGCTTAAATATGATAATATTTTAATGATAAGTATGGGTATGAAGCCAAATATGACTTGCTCCATAGTTCATCATGCAGAATTTAATATGCATGTTCCTTATAGATATATCAAAGAATTTAATCATCCCATACAGTTAAATGATGAAATTACTTATAAAAAATTTTATCTTCATGTATTATATAAAGAATACTACGAGGAAAACTACAAAAGAAATCTTAATATTAATTTTTTTAACTACTTTTTGCAAGAAAAAAAAGCCATAATCAAAGAATTTTCTTTAGGGAAAAATGCCATTTATATTTATAATTATAAAGATTTTTACAATTCTTGCATAGAATATCTCCAACAAAACATTTATGCCTGGATGAGCGAAGAACCAAAAATAAAACCTTTTATATTTTAAAATGGAAAAGATATGATAAAAAAACTAGAATTTAATTTTAAAGAAAATCGTAATTATATACATGGAACAAATATTTATAATACATTATTATCTATATACAAAGATGATATTATTTCAAATTTTGAAATTTCTTTTCACAATATTGCTTATAATAATTTAACTTTAACCGATACCAAACCCGATGATTTAAAAGATCTGAGATTTATTTGTCATTTTATAGCAAAAGATTCCATGACACATTACCTTTATGGAATCGATAATCCACTTTCTAAACCAACACTTTCTAAACCTTATCCAGAAGAAAACATCACAAAAGATGCCACTATCAACCATGATGAAAAAAGTATTATTTTAAATAATACTAGCAACTTTACTTATATAGAAGAAATTGTCGCTTTGAATAAGCATTTGCTAAATAATATTTTTCCTCAAGCTAAAGGAAAATGGTATTTTTCAAAATTGCAATTCCAAAACATTCCATTAGAAAAATCTTATCCTATTAAGATTGTTTTTAAAAGCAATTTTAATTTTTTAATTGTAAAAAGTGAAATTTATTTTAATGATAAATTTATGGGATTTATTTATTTTAGTTTAAAATAAAGGTATGTTAATGCTAGGTATTTCTGATATAGGAACTTATATTTGTTCTGATAAAATTTCTAATTTTGATAGAAAAACAGATTTTGATATCAATGATGAGTTTATTAAAGAAAAAATAGGCTTTCAAAGTCTTAGTAAAAGTTCAGATGAAGAAAAAACTTCTACCTTATGTTTAAAGGCATTTGAAAAAATAAAACACAAAATTGATTTATCTAATATTGATTGCTTGATTTTAATTTCACAAAACCCCGATGTAAAAATTCCACATACTTCAGCAATTTTACATAACAAATTAAATCTTTCCAAAAATTGCGCTTGTTTTGATGTGGGGCTTGGATGTAGTGGCTATGTATATGGACTTTCTATTATACTTTCTTTTATGCAAAATAATAATCTAAAACACGGTTTGTTATTTACCTGCGATCCTTATAGAAAAATTATAGATAATAATGATAAAAATACTTCCTTATTATTTGGTGATGGAGCAAGCGTAAGCTATATAAATAAAGACTATAAATATAAGATAAAATCATTTAAATTTGGAACCGATGGCAGTAAATACACAAACATTCTTTGTGAAAAAGATATATTGTCTATGAATGGACGTGGTGTATTTGAATTTAGCGCTACTACTATACCAAAACATATAATGGATTTTTTACAAGAAGAGCAAATAAATCTTAATAACATAGATCGTTTTATTTTTCATCAAGGTAGTAAATATATAGTTGACACTCTTAGACAGCGATTAAAATTAGATGAAGAAAAAGTTCCATTTGACGCAAATTTTTATGGCAATACCGTTTCTTCTTCAATACCAATTTTGTTAGAAAATGAATTTCAAAAAGAAAAATGCTATAATAATATATTAATTTCAGGATTTGGCACAGGCCTTTCTTGGGCTAGTGCTATATTACAAGGAAAAAAATGAAAATTGAAGCTAAAGATATTTTAGAAATATTAAAAGAAGTTTGTGTTTTAGTTGATATAAACACACTAGAAATAAACAAGCCTTTAAAAGATCAAGGGATAGACTCTTTAGATATGGCAAACCTTTTCTTAAACTTACAAGAAAAATATAATATTGAAATTCCTATGGAAGATACTGAAAAATTAACTTCTATAGAAAATATAGAACAATATATAAAATTGAAATAATATAGGAGTTATCATGGATATAATCCAAGAATGTTTTAATAATATAGGAAGATCTGATATAAATAAAAACTCAAAAAACCTTCTTAGTGATGGAATCATAGATAGTATGGATGTTGTTTCTTTGGTTAGTGAAATAGAAAAACACTATAACAAACCAATAAAGTCTAACTTTATAAAACCTGAAGCGTTTGAAAATTTTGAAAACATACAACGTATGATAACAGAAAGTATGAGCCATGATTCCTCTTTTTAAAACCCAAAATCACATCTCCACAACAGACGAATTAAAACTTACTTTGCAAAATCTTGGCATAAAAAAAGGAGATATACTATATATACATAGTGAAATTTTTAATTTTGGGATCCCAGTAATTAACCTTCATGATCTTCAAAAAAACATTATAGATTGTTTTTTTGAAGTAATAGGAAGTGAAGGTACACTCATAATGCCAACTTTTACCTATAGTTTTTGTGATAACAAAGTTTATGATAAGTTAAATTCAAAAACAAAAATTGGTGTTTTAAATGAATTCTTTAGAAAGCTTCCTGGAGTTAAGCGTACTAACGACCCTTTATTTTCTTTTGCAATTAAAGGCGCAAAAGAAAAATTATTTTTAAAAGAAACAAATAGTTGTTTTGGTGAAAATAGCGTATTTGATATCTTGACTCAACAAAATGCTAAATTAGTTTTATTTGGTGGGAGGCATGTTGATCATTCTTATATCCACTATATAGAAGAATATATGAAAGTTTCTTATAGATTTTATAAAAATTTTAGTGGTTTAATTATAGATGAAAACGGAAACAAAACAAATAAAAATATTATGTATTATTGCAGACACTTAGATATGAATTCCGAAACATCTATTGATTCAATTTTAAAAATGTTAACACAAGATAATAATATACAGTGTGAAAATTTTGCAAACGCAGAAATATCAATAATCGATATTAAAAGATTTTTCGATTCTGGAACTAAAATTTTGGCAAAAAACGAAAAGGCTTTATTAAAACAAGAGAATAAAAATGCAATGTTCATTCAATAATGTTAAAATATCAGCAATGATTTCGGTAGTTCCTGATAACAAAATTAACATAGATGATGAATTACACACAAAATATCAAGGAAATATTAAAAAACTAAATAAAATTAAACAATCTACGGGGATACAGTATCGATATTTGGTTGATGAACAAACATCTGTAAGTGATTTAGCAATATATGCTTGTAATATACTTTTTAATGAGTACAAGCTAGATAAAAATACTATAGATAGCGTGATTGTCACAACACAAACACCTGATTTTTTTATGCCTGCAACCGCATGTTATATTCACGGTAAACTCGACTTACCTCAATCTACTATCGCTTTTGATATTAACCAATCATGTGTTGGATATTTATATGGACTTTATGTTGCTTTTAATATGCTAGAAAATCAAAGTTGTAAAAAAATATTATTTATTTGCGGAAACACTGTCAACAAAGGTCTTAATACCAATGAACTTATAGGTCATGGTGTGAGTGTTAGTATCTTAGAATACACTGAGTTTTCAAATAAAAGTTTTTTTGAAATCAATAATGATGGCAAGGGTGTGCCATTTTTATTTACACCTTTTGGTGCATATAAAACACCTACAAGTGATGAATTTGAAGAAAATGGATGGGAAAACACTCCTATTAAAGACTTTTTTATGGATGGATTAGAAATTTTTAATTTTGCAATAAGCAAAGAGCCAGAAAGCTTTAATAGTTTATTAAAATTTTCTAATTTCAATAAAGAGCAATTAGATTATATTTTTTTTCATCAAGCCAATAAAAGCATAGTGGATCTTATTATAAAAAGACTGGGATTAGATTCTAAAAAAACTCCTAGTGATACTATGTATAAATATGGAAATTTAGCCTCTGCTTCAATTCCTGCAGCAATTTGCGACACATTAAACACTCATCAGAATAAACTAAATCATAAAATAAATACTGCCTTGTGCGGGTTTGGCGCAGGGCTTAGTTGGGCCAATGCTATAATTACACTTGATGAGAATTTTTGGTGTAAAGAAACTCAAGTATTTAAAAAGGAAACACGATGACAAAACAAATTTTTTTAAAAAAATTAGAAGAATTATTACAAGTTGATTATGCTTTAGAAGAGAATATGTTATTAAAAAACATTGAAGAATATGATAGCTTGGCTTTATTATCACTTACAGTTTTTTATGATCAAGAATTTAATATTTTTGTAGAAGGAAAAAAACTTAAATCTTGTCAAAGTATTTCAGATTTAATTGCATTAATTCCTAGTGAAAAATTGGAATTTTGATGATATTTAAAGAAAATCTATTTAAAAATAAAAGTTTTATAATTACAGGTGCTAGTAGTGGTATAGGAGCTCATATATCCTTAACCCTAAATAAGCTTGGCGCTAAAATCATAGCTATCGGTAGAGATAAAAATAAGCTTTTAAGTCAAAAAAAACAAGCTAAAAATCCTGATGATTTCATTATAATTTCAAAAGATTTATCAAATTTTGAAAATATTGATAAATGGACACTAGAACTTGCAAAAGAATATGAAGGTTTTGACGGAGCGGTTTTAGCTGCGGGTATTGCACAACCTCTAGGAATTAACTCTCCTTATTATACTGATAGTGCAAAAGAAATTTTTAATATAAACTATTTTGGAAATCTACAAATTTTAAAAGGTTTAATAAACAAAAAAGCAAAAACAAAAGATGAGGCAAGTTTTATTTGGATTAGCTCTACTGCTAGCAAAACTCCAGGAAAAGGATTAAGCTCCTATGGTGCAAGTAAAGCAGCTATAAATGCAGCAGTCAAATCTATAGCATTAGAAATAGCTCCAAAATATAGAATAAATTCAATACTACCAGGATTTATAAAAACTCCATTAACAGAAATTGGTTTCGATAGCGAACCTTTTGAAAATTCTTACCCATTAGGAATAGGAAAAGTTGAAAATATCTCCCCTTTAGTATGTTTTCTTTTGAGCAATGCTTCATCTTGGATTACTGGGCAAGAAATCATTATAGACGGAGGTGGAGAGTCTCTTTGAATTAAACATTTTGACTCTTGAAAAATCATGAAAAATCTTTGTATTATACCAGCGCGTGGTGGTTCTAAACGCATTCCTAGAAAAAATATCATTGATTTTTTAGGAAAACCTTTGATTGCTTATAGCGTAGAAAGTGCTTTAAATTCAGGCATTTTTGATGATGTGATTATCTCAAGTGATGATGATGAAATCATCGAAGTAGCTTTAAAATATGGCGCAAAAGCTCCTTTTGTGCGCAAAAAAGAATTAAGTGATGATTATACAAGCTCAACTGCTGTAATCCAAGATGCTATCATTACCCTAAAAATGCAAGATAAAATCTATGAAAATGTATGTTGTTTATATGCTACTGCACCACTTATAGATGAGTTTATCTTACAAAAAGCTTTTAAGCAATTTATTCAAGATGAGTGCAAATTTTTATTTTCAGCTTGTGAATTTGAATACCCTATACAAAGAGGTTTTTACCTTGATGAACAAAACAAAGTTTATATGTTTGATGAGTCAAATTATCATAAACGTTCACAAGATCTTATTAAAGCTTATCACGATGGTGGTGCATTTTACTTTGGTAAAAAAGAAGCATGGCTAGAAGAAGATTTTATGTTTAAACCTCATTCTAAAGCCTTTTTACTTCCAAGGAATAAAATTTGCGATATTGACACCTTTGAGGACTTAGAATTTGCTAAAATACTTTATCAATTCAACAAAGGCAAAATTTGAAAGTTCTTTTTAGAAGCGATAGTTCTAGCGCTATAGGACACGGACACATTAAAAGAGATCTTTTGCTAGCTAAACAATACCAAGATGTATCTTTTGCTTGTTTACCACTAAAAGGCTCTTTAATAGATGAAATTCCTTATCCTGTGTATGAGTTAACAAGTGCTAGCATATATGAACTCATCAATCTCATCAAAAAGGAAAAATTTGATCTTTTAATCATTGATCATTATGAGATTACTGCAAATGATGAAAAACTCATTAAATTAGAAACAGGAATTAAAATTCTTAGCTTTGATGATGAGATAAAAGAACATTTTTGCGATATTTTACTTAATGTCAATGCTTATGCTAAAGAAAGTGATTATGAAAATTTAGTACCAAAATATTGTGAATTAAGATGTGGCTTTTCCTATGCTCTAATACGCGATGAGTTTTATCAAGAAAGCAAGATAAAAAGAGATAAAATTTATGATTATTTTATCTGTATAGGGGGAAGCGATCCAAAAAATATTTCCTTTGATATAGCAAATAAACTAAATAAAAATAAAACTGTCATCATAGCTACCACAAAAGCAAATTCTCATCTAAACTTACTTCAAAAATTAAGCCAAAAAAACCCTAATATACAAATTCTCATTGACCATCCTAGCCTTGCTAGATTAATGAATGAAAGTAAAAAACTCATCATTAGCGCAAGCTCATTAGTCAATGAAGCTTTGATTTTAAAAGCAAATTTTAAAGCCATAGTTTATGCTAAAAATCAAGAAAAAATTGCAACTTGGCTTGCTAAAAAAGGCTATGAAGTGGAGAGTTTTATATGATAGTTTTAAAAGATTTTATCCACTTAAATCAAGAAGAAATCAAGCTCGTTTTAAAATGGCGAAATAATGAAAGTATTGCTAAATTTATGAAAACACAAAATATCACTTTAAAAGAGCATTTAAGCTTTTTATCTAGCCTAAAAACAGATACAACTAAAAAATACTTTTTAGTTTATGATAGCAAACAAGCTATAGGCGTGATTGATTTTATCAATATAACTAACAATTCATGCGAATTTGGACTCTATGGTATAAAAAAAGATGTAGGCGAACTTTTAATGCAAGAAGTTAAAAACTATGCTTTCAATGTTTTAAAAGTTCAAACTTTAAATGCTTGTGTTTTCAAAGAAAACACAAAAGCTTTAAATTTATATTTAAAACATAAATTTAAAATAATCAAAGAAAATAATAATTTTTATCTCATGTTTTTATTTTTGGATATTATGGGGGGGGTAAGCTTAATACTTCTTATAACTTTACCTTTCTTAAAAAGGCAGCATAATGAAAATAGCTTTACTTACTTCGCCTAATCAATGGTTTGTACCCTATATTAAAAAACTACAAAAATTAATACCTAACTCTTTGGTATTTTACAAGCATGAACAAATAAGTGGTTATGATATAGTTTTTATACTTTCCTACCACCGAATAATCTCGAAAGAATTTTTAAGCAAAAATAAAAACAACATTGTCATACATGCTTCAAATTTACCACAAGGTAAAGGATGGGCTCCTCTTTTTCACCAAGTTTTAGAAGGAAAAAATGAAATTACTTTTACTTTATTTGAAGCAGATGAAAAAACAGATAATGGTGATATATATTTACAAAAAACACTGGTTTTAAATGGCTTAGAACTCTATGAAGAACTAAGAGACAAACAAGCAAATTTTACCATAAAATTATGCCTTGATTTCTTAAGAAAATTTCCAAATATAACAAAAATACCCCAAAAAGGAAAAGAAAGTTTTTATCCAAAAAGAACTCCAAAAGATCACGAACTTGATATTAATAAAACCATAGAAGAACAATTCAATCTTTTAAGAATTTCTAATAATAAAGAATTTCCTGCTTTTTTTTATAAAAATGGAAAAAAATTTATTATAAAAATTTATTTAGAATAGTTAAGTATAATACTTAGCAAGGAATAAAAATGAATAATGAACTTTGGGAAAAAATTTATAAAGAACGCTCAAAATGCACTTTATATCCTAATGAAAATTTTGTTAGTTTCTTTTATAGAAATTTTATAAACAAAAATTTAGAAAATATCAATATACTTGAAATAGGATGTGGTTGGGGAAATAATCTAAAATTTTTAAAACAAGAAGGATACGATCCTATCGGTACAGATTTTTCTCAAGAAGCCATAGAACACTTAAAAAAGCAAAACTACAATGTATTTTGTGAAGATATTGCTAAAATAAACATGGAAAAATATCACTCTAAATTTGATTTAATTTATGCTTGCGGTGTTTTAGAATGTAATGATATAATAAATATCCAAAAAATTTTATTATTTTGCAATATAGCATTAAAAGACAATGGAAAATTATATATCTTTAGTACTAATAATGATTTTTATGATAAAGTTTTAGTACCTACACCTATAACACAAGAAATATTTTTAAGTGCTTTAAAACAAAATAACATCAAATTTAATGATATACAAATTGATTATTTAACAAAAACTTTTAATAATCAAACACAGACTATAAAATTAATAGAAATTATATGTACAAAGTAATTTACCATGAGTAAAAAAAATAATTTTTTTAAAAAAATACAAGAAACAGAATTTATTTTTTTTAAGGAATGCTACACTACTTGTGATGGTTATTGTTGTAAAAATTTTCATGCGGATAATTTTAAATTTCTCAATCAAGATGATGTTATCATACCTTTGCTGGAACCAGAATTTCAATCGATAAATAATTTCTCAGATAAAACATTTTTAAATTTTAAAGAAAAAATTTTTACACTAGATAACAAAAAGAAAATAAAAATATATTTTCTCAAATGTTCATCTAAAGGACTATGTCATCCTCATTGCATCAGACCTTTAATTTGTAAAATTTATCCTTATTTTCCTATAGTTAATTTTGATGGAGATTTTTTAGGTGTACGAGAATGTGCGTTTCTTGATCTATTTTATAAAAACGAAAAAAACCATCCTTGTACTTTAGTTCGCCAGCACAAACAGCAATTAGTTCATGATTTTAAGCAAAGTACAGAATTTCTTAGACGACAGCCAATTATGATTTTTGTATTTATGGTTTTAAAATATTTAGATGAAGCTTTAATGTTGTATTTTAAAAAATCTTTGAATGATAAAATTTACCTTGATGAATTAGATGAAAAACACAAGCAAAATTTTTTTGAATTATACGAAAATAATGCTCTGACATTTAATGCATGGAAAACACAAGAATTTAAAAACAATATTAGCAACACTTATAAGATATTAGAACAAAAATATGGCGAAGAATTTACTCAATATTTTTTTGATTAAAGAGTATAGATTATGGATTTAACTTTACTTCCTTATATGATTATAGGGATTTTTTCAGGTATAGCTTCAGGAGTTTTTGGTATAGGTGGTGGTATGATCATCATTCCTTTCATGCTTACTTTAGGGCTCAGCTCTCACCATGCTGTTGCAATTTCTGTTGTACAAATGATTTTTGCTTCTATTTTTGGCTCCTATTTAAACTATAAAAAGAAAAATTTAATCTTAAAAGATGGACTCATCATAGGCTTTGGAGGCTTTTTAGGTGCGATGTTTAGCGGGCTTTTACTCTCATATTTTTCAGATATAACTTTAACAAGTATTTTTCTATGCGTGAGTATTGTATTTTTTTTAAAATTTGCTTTTAATCAAAAAAGTTCCATTGGAAACATCAACCACTCTAATATCTTAAAAAATTCCATTTTGCTAATTTGTGGCGTATTTACAGGAATTTTTGCTATATCTTTAGGGATTGGCGGTGGGCTTTTAATCACCCCTATTCTAGCTTATTTTTTAGGCTATGATACTAAAAAAGTAGTACCACTTAGTTTGTTTTTTGTGATTTTTGCTTCCATTTCAGGAATTAGTTCTTTTGTATATAATGACATCATTGATAAAGAAGTCTTGCAAAATGGAAGCTTAGTAGGACTTAGTTCTATGCTAGGGGTTTATCTTGGTATTAAAATCATGGAAAAAATCAACCTTAAATCCCACCGCATAGCACTTTTGGGCATCTACACTCTTTCTATAACTATGACTATTATAAGCTTGATTAAAAAGCTAAATTTATTTTAATCTATCAGCAAATTTTTGTCTGTTAGAAGTATAGACAAAGCTTAAAACTTCCGCCACTGCTTTAAAAAGCTCTGGTGGGATAAGATCATTTACCTCACATGCTTTATAAAGTTCTCTTGCTAAAGGAGGATTTTCATAAATCATCACATTATATTCATATGCCATATCTTTTATACGCAAAGCTAAAAAGTCCACTCCTTTAGCTAAAACTTTTGGCGCAGCTTCTTTAGAACTATCATAACGCAAAGCAACCGCATAGTGAGTGGGGTTAGTAATCACCACATCAGCACTAGCGACATCTTGTACCATTCTGCGTCTTGCTGCTTCCATTTGCAAACGACGAATTCTTCCTTTTACCAAAGGATCTCCTTCGCTTTGTTTGTATTCATCTTTGATTTCTTGTTTGCTCATGCGTAAATTTTTAAAGTACTGATACCTTACCAAAAGCACATCTAAAAGCCCAATAATCAAAAAAGCTATAATCACAATAGCCGCAAGTATAATAGCCTTATCCCTAAGCCATAAAAGTTGTGGATAAATCGTATAAAGCTCCACTCTAGGAAGTTCTTTCATAAATTGTAATAAAAAAATAAAAGCTATTCCAAAAACCACTCCAACTTTAAGAGTAATTTTTAAAGCTTCAATGATTTTTTTCAAAGAAAAAAGATTTTTAAGACCATTAATAGGGTTAATTTTGTTAAAATTTGGAGTAATAGGCTTGGTGGTAAAAATAAAACCAAATTGCATTAAATTCCCAAGCACGCCTGCAACCATAATCGTTAAAGTAATAGGTAAAACCATAATAAACATTTCTATCATGGTTTTTATAATAATTTTTTGCAAGATTTTTAAATCAAGTTCTATACCTATAAAGCTTTGATAAAACCTATACAAACCGCTAATTCTCTCACCTATAAAAGGCAACATAAACAACACCACAACCACAGCTATAACAAGCACAGCCACAGCAGATGCATCTTGGCTTTTTGGGACATTGCCCTCTTTACGAGCATCTTCTATTTTCTTGGACGTGGGTTCTTCTGTTTTTTCTTGATCATCAGCAGCCATAAAAAACCTTTAAATTTTTAAAGTAAAATTATAGCATTTAATCCAAGTATCAACAAATTTGACTACTTGGATTTAGCTTATCCCAGCCAC
>NZ_JAKMQQ010000014.1:0-36859 GCF_025771645.1 Campylobacter sp. IFREMER_LSEM_CL2256 | reverse complement strand
AGGGGTGTATTTTTAACCGCCATTTTTTGTTTAAACACCAAAGAAAATTTCAGGTTTTAATCTAAGCATTAAACAATATGCAGCCAAACTAGCTTGTTCTCTTGTGTAGTTTCTATTGCCTTGTATGTGAATGCATTCTTGTAAAAAGGTTCCATCTTTATACATAGCTCCTATGTAGATGGTGCCTGCTTTGGTATTTTTATCATTTTCTTCTCCAGCTACCCCACTAAGCGCTAAAGCAAAATCACAATTTGTAGTTTTAAAAACCCCTTTTAGCATAAAATAAATACAACGATCAGAGTATTCTCCAACACTTTCTAAGGTATCATTGCTCACCCCAAGCCAAGAATTTTTCAAACGATTAGAATAAGTCACCAAAGAGCCTTCAAAAATGCTAGAAATTCCTGAATTTTCAGCTAATTTTGAAGCGCAAAGTCCAGCTGTGCAGCTTTCTGCAAAGGAAATTTTTAAGTTTTTTTCTAAAAGTTTTTTAGCTATAAATTTAATAGGATCATTTCCTAAAAATACTTTGCCCGTAAAAAGTTTAAAAACTCCCTTTAAAAAGCCTTCTAGTTTTCCATACTGACTAGCGCTTGCTCTAATACAAATGAGATTATCTAATAATGCACTTGAGCTAGTTCGAATTTCAAAAGAAGTAGTAAGCGTATTAAGTAAGATATTTGCACTCATTTCATCTATATCTAAAAGACAAAAATAGGCATAATCAAGTTCAGGATTTTGTAAAATTAAAGGCAATTTTTGCTCTATATTTATGTTTAATAAATTAATATAGCATTTTTCAAAAGAGCTTAAAAAGGAATTTTTTTCACGCAAAGCTTTTGAGGGTACTAAAGTATCATTTTCTAAGATTAAAACATCATCATTTAAGGTTGCTATGATTTTAGCTATGGTTGCATAGTATTCACTAATGCTAAAAATGGTTATATAATCATATTCTTTAGAAAGTTTTTCAAGTAAAAAAGGAAGTTCTTTATCAGGTTTGTTTATAAATTTTAGCTCATGAAGTTCTAAAAATTGTTTTTTGTATTCTTCTTGTATATAATGCATATAATTTTCATTAATAATAATTTCACTACCTATAATGATGATAAGATGTTTCATGATTTTCCTTTTTTTCTTGCGATTATAACAAAAAAATAAGTGCAAATTAAAAGTATTTTAAGTAGAATTTACTATTTTTAAATTTTTCAAGGTGGATTATATGGATTATAAAGATACGCTATTGCTTCCAAACACGACTTTTGCAATGCGTGCAAATTTAGCAGAGCTTGAGCCTAAGCGTTTTAGCAAGTGGTTTGAAAATAACTATGCTTATGAAAAAATAAAACAAAAAAGACAAGGGGTAAGTGAGAGTTTTACTCTGCATGATGGACCTCCTTATGCTAATGGACATTTGCATATTGGCCATGCTTTAAATAAAATTTTAAAAGATATCATCATCAAAATGCATTATTTTCAAGGTAAAAAAGTGCGTTTTACTCCGGGTTGGGATTGTCATGGTTTACCGATAGAACAGCAAGTTGAAGTTAAACTTAAAGATAAAAAGCAAAATTTAAGCAAAAAAGAAATTCGTGAGTTTTGTAGAGAGCATGCGAGAGAATTTGTAAATATCCAAAGAGATGAATTTAAGTCTTTGGGTGTGATTGCTGATTGGGATGAACCATACTTGACTATGAAAAATACTTTTGAAGCTGATATTTACAAAGCTTTATGTAAAATCGCTAAAAAAGGACTTTTGCTAGAAAGAAGTAAGCCTGTTTTTTGGAGCTGGGCTGCTAAGAGTGCATTAGCAGAAGCTGAAGTAGAGTATGAAGATAAAGAAGATTATTCTATTTTTGTAGCTTTTGAGCTTGATAAGACTTCCCTTGAAAAGCTAGGTGTAAAAAAAGCTAAAGCAGTCATTTGGACTACCACACCTTGGACTTTGCCAGCAAATCAAGCTATATCTTTAAATCCAAATGAAAAATATGTTATCACTGAAGAAGGTTATATTTTTGCTAAAGCCTTACTTGAAAATATGATCAATAAAAACTTCACTCAAGGAAAAATTCAAAAAGAACTTTTGGGTTCTGAACTTGAAAATTTAAGTGCTATTAATCCACTCAATCAAAGAAAATCCACTCTTATTTTAGGCGATCATGTTTTAATGGAAGGTGGTACAGGGCTTGTGCATACTGCACCAGGACATGGTGAGGATGATTATTATGTGTGCTTAAAATATGGCATTGAAGTGATTATGCCAGTAGATGATGGTGGGTGTTATGATGAAACACTAAGAGCTAAAGGACTTTTACCAGAGCATTTATTAAGCGAATTTATAGGACTTCATATTTTTAAAGCAAATGAGCGTATTTTAGAATTGCTTGGCGAAGCTTTGCTTGAAAGTTCTAAATTTACACATTCTTATCCATTTTGCTGGAGAACGCATAAACCGGTTATTTATAGAGCTACAAAACAATGGTTTATCTTAATGGATGAGAAAAAACTAGATGGAAAATCTTTAAGAGAGCTAGCGCTAGAACAGTTAAATAATGTGAAATTTTACCCAGAAAGTGGTGTAAAAAGACTTAGTTCTATGATAGAAAATCGCCCTGATTGGTGTATATCAAGACAAAGAGATTGGGGTGTGCCTATAGCGTTTTTTAGAGATAAAAACACCAAAGAAGTGATTTTTGATGATGATGTTTTAGATCATTTGGTGGGAATTTTTGAAGCAAATGGAGCTGATGCGTGGTGGGATTTAGAAATAAAAGATTTATTACCGCCAAATAGCAAATATGATCCAAATAATTTAGAAAAAGTTTATGATATTTTAGATGTTTGGTTTGATAGTGGTAGTACTTGGGAGGCAGTGTTAAACTCGGCTAGATACGACGCGGGAGAATACCAAGCTTCAATGTATCTTGAAGGAAGCGATCAGCACCGTGGATGGTTTCAAAGCTCACTTTTAATTTCCACTGCGATTAATCACAAAACCCCATATAAAAACATACTTACTCATGGCTTTACCGTTGATGAGAAAGGTCAAAAAATGAGTAAATCAAAAGGCAATGTGGTTTTACCTCAAAATGTAGCTAAAAATTATGGGGTAGAAATTTTAAGACTTTGGATAATGCTTAGTGATTATTCAACGGACTTAAAAATTTCAGATAATATCTTAAAACAAGTAAGCGAGCAATATAGAAAGATAAGAAATACTATAAGATTTTTACTTGCAAATACTAATGATATGGAATTTTTAGAAACAAAAAATTTCACACTTTTAGACAAATGGATCTTAATGCGTGCGAAAGTTGCTTTTGAAGCATGTGAAGCTGCTTTTGAAAAATATGAATTTGCAAAGGGCTTTAGTGTGCTTTTAAATTTCTTAAGTGCGGATTTAAGTGGAATTTATTTAGATGTGTGTAAAGATAGATTATATTGTAATGCAAAAGATGACACAAAGAGAGTAAGTGCGCAAAGTGCTATGGTGCTAATAGCTAGAAAACTTTTTACGCTTTTAGCTCCAAGTCTTACTTATACTATAGATGAAGCTTTAGAGCATGCAAATGTGGCTATTAAAGAAAATGCTAAAGATGTGTTTGATTTGGTGTTAAAAAATGGCTTTGATTATGAGTATAAAATCGAGGATGAATTATTTATAAAATCAAGAGAAAAATTCTTTGAACTTGTTGATGTATTAAAAAAAGATAAAATTATCAAATCAACTTTAGAACTAAGCTTACAAACAAGCGCAAATGAGCTTTTGAGTGAAGATATTGAAGAAGTAGCTGATTGGTTTATGGTGAGCTTGGTAGAAAGCTTAGATGAAAAAGAAGCTTTGAGTGAGTTTAAAATAGATGATCATAGTTTTAAAATCGTGCGTTCTTCATTACACAAGTGTCCAAGATGTTGGAAGTTTTTAGCAAAAGAAGAAGAATGCTTATGTCCAAGATGTAATAGCGTGGAAAAAGCAAAAAATGTTTGAGCAAGCTTTACCTTTTAGCGTGGTAGTGATTACTTTATTAGGCTTTTTATTTATCACGCTTTTTTTGTTTTATTTGGTTAAAAAATTTAAGGATAAATAATGATAACTTTAAAAGAAGCTTTGAAATTTTCAAATGAAGAATTAGAAAATCTAAAAAAAGAATTAAATGAAAAAGCACATCAGCAAAAGCATTTAGGTGCTTATGTAGAGCAGTTTTTAAATAAAGACTTAAGCACTTCAGGTGCTGGTGTGCCAGTAGCTATAAAAGATAATATTAGTGTAAAGGATTGGGAATTAACTTGTGGTTCTAAAATTTTACAAGGCTATGTGGCTCCTTATGATGCAAGTGCTATTGTGAATTTACGCAAAAATAATTTTGCTCCATTTGGAAGATGTAATATGGATGAGTTTGCTATGGGAAGTACGAGTGCGACTTCTTTTTATGGTAAGACTTTAAATCCACTTGATAATACTAAAGTCCCAGGTGGGAGTAGCGGAGGGAGTGCTGCTGCAGTTGCTGCAGGGATAGCTTTAGCAAGTTTGGGTTCAGATACGGGTGGTTCGGTAAGACAGCCTGCTGCTTTTTGTGGTTGTGTTGGGTTTAAGCCAAGTTATGGAAGAGTTAGCAGGTATGGTTTAGCAGCGTATTCTTCAAGCCTTGATCAAATCGGAGTTTTAACGCAAAATGTTGAAGATGCTGCGATTTTATATGATGCTATTGCAGGTTATGATGAAAAAGATAGCACAAGTGCAAACATAGCTTTTGAACCAACTGCGCCAAAACTAAATGCAAATAAAAAGCTAAAAATAGCTGTGATTAAAAACTATGTAGAACAAACCAATGATGATGTAAAACAAGCCTTATTAAAAACCATAGATATGTTAAAAGCAAATGGACATGAGATTGTTTATAAAGACTTAATGGATTCTACATTTGATGTTGCAGCTTATTATATCATAGCAGCAGCTGAAGCAAGTGCAAATTTGAGTCGTTATGATGGTGTAAGATATGGAAGAAGAAGCGAAAAATGTGATAATCTTAGCCAAATGTATGTAAATAGCAGAAGTGAAGGCTTTGGCGAGGAAGTAAAAAGAAGAATTTTACTAGGAACCTTTGTTTTAAGTAGTGGGTATTATGATGCATACTATATCAAAGCACAAAAAGCTAGAAGATTTATCAAGCAAAAATATGAAGAAATTTTAAATGATTGTGATTTGATTTTTATGCCAGTTGCTCCAAGTGTTGCTTTTGGCTTTAATGATGTTAAAACCCCTATTCAAATGTATTTAGAAGATGTATTTACTATTTCAGTGAATTTAGCAGGACTTGGTGGCATTAGCGTGCCAGTAGGAAAAAATGAAAATGGACTTAATATCTCTGCGCAGCTTATCTGTAAAGCTTACGATGAACAAACTTTGCTAGATGGTGCTTTAAGCTTAGAAGAAATTATTAAAAATAAATAAAGGAAAAATTATGAAAATCATCAAACGCGCTTTGACTTTTGAAGATGTTTTACTAGTTCCTCAATATTCTGAGGTTTTACCTAAAGAAGTAGATATCAAAACAAAACTTACAAAAAATATTACCTTAAATATGCCTTTAATTTCAGCTGCTATGGATACGGTTACTGAGCATAGAGCAGCTATTATGATGGCAAGACTTGGTGGTATAGGGGTGATCCATAAAAATATGGATATAGCTTCACAAGTTAGAGAGATAAAAAGAGTTAAAAAAAGCGAAAGTGGCGTGATTATGGATCCTATTTACATAGGGGCTAAAGCAAGCGTTAAAGAAGCGCTAGAGCTCATGGCTGAATATAGAATTTCAGGAGTTCCTGTGGTAGATGAAAATAAAACCCTAATAGGAATTTTAACTAATCGTGATTTGAGATTTGAAACTAATTTTGATAATTTAGTAGAAAATGTAATGACAAAAATGCCTTTAATCACTGCTAAAAAGGGCTCTACTTTAGATGATGCAGAAAGGATTTTCTCTACTAATAAAGTAGAAAAACTTCCTATTGTAGATGAAAATAACCACTTAGAAGGCTTAATCACTATAAAAGATTTAAAAAAACGTAAAGAATATCCAAATTCAAATAAAGATGCTTATGGAAGATTAAGAGTGGCTGCGGCTGTGGGTGTGGGTCAGCTTGATCGCGTAAAGGCTTTAGTGGAAGCTGAAGTTGATGTTATAGTAATGGATAGTGCGCATGGGCATTCTAAAGGTATTATTGATACATTAAAAGCAATTAAGGCTGAGTTTAATGTAGATGTGATAGTAGGAAATGTTGCTAGTGCAAAAGCGGTTAAAGATCTATGTGAAGCAGGTGCAGACGCTATTAAGATAGGTATAGGACCTGGTAGTATTTGTACTACACGCATTGTTTCGGGTGTGGGCGTACCTCAAATTTCAGCTATAGATGAATGCGCAATAGAAGCAAGTAAATACGGCGTGCCAGTAATTGCTGATGGGGGTATAAAATACTCAGGCGATATTGCAAAAGCTATTGCAGCAGGAGCAAGTAGTGTGATGATAGGTTCACTTTTAGCAGGAACTGATGAGAGTCCAGGTGAGTTATTTACTTACCAAGGAAGACAATATAAGAGTTATCGTGGTATGGGAAGCTTAGGTGCTATGCAAAAAGGAAGTTCTGATAGATATTTCCAAGAAGGTACAGCTCAAGATAAACTTGTACCTGAGGGAATTGAAGGTAGGGTACCTTATGTAGGAAGTATAAAAAGTGTAGTTCATCAACTTTTAGGTGGACTTAGATCTTCTATGGGTTATGTAGGTGCAGTGGATATCAAAGCTTTCCAAGAAAGAGCTGAATTTGTAGAAATCACCGCAGCAGGGTTAAAAGAAAGCCATGTGCATGATGTAACTATCACAGCTGAAGCACCAAATTACAAGGTAAGTAATTAATGGAATTTGAAGATTATATCAAACAAGCTGAGCTTTCTTTGGAAAAACTTAATGATAAAGATTTAGACCTTAAAACTTGTGTAGAAATTTATAAAGAAGGTCTAAAAAGTATCAAACAAGCAAGAACTATGCTTGAAAATGCCAAATTAGAAATCGAGCAAGTAGATGAGTAGTATTGTAGCTTTACAATTCCCCACTTTGGCTTTGAGTGAGTCAAGGCTTGATTATTATCTAAAAGCTGCTAAAGAAAGTGGCGCGAATTTGGTGGTTTTAGGTGAGTATGTTTTAAATAGCTTTTTTAGTGAGCTTAAGAGCATGCCAAAAAGTATGATTAAAGAACAAAGCCAAAGCAAAAAAGCAAGCTTGATAAAGCTTGCTAAAAAGTATGAATTAAACATCATTGCGCCTTTTATAAGTGTAGAAAATGATGGTTTAAAAAAACTATGCTTAAAAGTAAGCCCACAAAATGTAAAAGCATATGAACAACAAATTTTAATGCCTTATACACACTGGAATGAAGAAAAATTTTTTAACAATAAAAAAACCGATAAGCTTAAACTTTTTACTTTCACGCATGAGGGCTTAAAATGTGCTTTACTTTTTGGATTTGAAGCACATTTTGATATCTTTTGGCAAATGATTATGAAAAAAAAGATAGACTTAGTCATCATTCCTACAGCTAGTACTTTTGAAAGCAATCAAAGATGGCTAGAACTTTTAAAAACAAGAGCTTTTTTAAACTCAACAAGTATTTTAAGAGTTAATCGTATAGGTAATTTAAAGCAAGAAAATGAGTGGAAATTTTATGGAGATAGCTTTTTTATCAATGCTTTTGGTGAAGTGCAAGAACAACTTGGCGATCAAGAAGAAATGCTTGTAGTAGAAGTTAGTAAAGCAAATGAAGCTAGAAATTTATGGGGTTTTGATAAGCTTATAAAAAATTATGAGGAATAATCTTTTTTAACAAGAAAATATTATTAAAGGTGTATAATGAGAAAAATTTTATTACAAATTCTTTCTTTTAGTTTTATTTTTATGGGAATTTTTGCTTTAGTTAGGTTTTTGATGATAAAAAATTTAACCAATGAAAGTGAAAATAGCTTAATGGTATATGTATATGGATTAGGTCATGATATGAGAACCTTTAGTGCTATTTTTTTACCTCTATTTTTGTGTGGTTTGTTTTCTTATATAAGTTTGGTTTTCAAAGATAGAAAATATCACGCTATGGGGGGGGGTAATCGCTAAATTTTATATTTATTTTTCTAGTTTTTATATAGCTTTTATAGCTTCTGTTGTTTTAATTTCTGCGTTTATATATTATTATTACTTTCAACTTTATGCAAGCAAAATTGATATTTTTATTTTTGGTTTAAAAGATGATAATACTAAGGCGATATTATCTATAGTTTTTTCTGATTATCCCATTATAAAAGCATTGTTATTAGCTGTAATTTTTAGTATATTTTGTTTTTATCTTAATATTAAAATTCTTAGCTTAAAATTAGAGACTATTAAAGTAAAATTTGTATTTTTTATTTTATTAAACATTTTACTAATTTATGCTTATATTGTAGCGCTAAGAGGACATTTTACTTATAATGCGCTAAGAGCTTCAAGTTATGTATTTAGCACCATAAAAGCTTTTAATGAAATTTCTACAAATCCTTTGATGGCTTTTTCATGGGCATATAAAGAGTATAAAAATCAACAAGAATTTAAAAGCGTAGATATAAAACAGCTTAATCAACTAGAAGAAAAACTTTTTCCTATGTTTGATACTACTTTGACACATCAAAATCATGCTAAAAATCATATTTATATTAATATCATGGAAAGTTTTGGTTTAAATTTAACTGAGTTTAGCACTGAAAACACCAATCTTTTGGGAAATTTAAAAAAACATTTTGAGCAAGATATTATTTTTATTAGATTTTTATCTAGTGCAAACAATACCATAGAAAGTTTTAATCGTTTGGTTTTTTTAAGTCCAAATATTATTTCAAATGGATTATATCAAAAAGAAAAATTAGCCTTTACGCCTTTGCAAATTTACAAGAATGCAGGGTATAAAATAGTTTTTGTTTATAGTGGTAATGCTTCTTGGTATAATCTTGGCAATTATTTTAAAAATCAAGGTGTAGATGAAATTATAGATGAAAATACGCTGATGCAAGATTTTCCACAAGCTAGAAAAACAAAGCATAAATACGGTATAGCTGATGAGTTTATGTATAAAAAAATATATTCTATTTTTGAAAATGCTAAAAATCCTACGCTAGTTATTTCTCTTAGTATTTCCACTCATAGACCTTATATACACAAAAGCAAAACACAACTTATCGATGAGAATGCTTTAGATAAAAAGATATTAAATCAATTTATTATCGGTGATTCTATAGGTGCTTTAAATGCTTATGCGTATGCAAATGATGAATTTGGAAAATTTTTAGATCGCATAAAAGAAAGTAGTTTTGGGGAAAATATTATTATTGCTGCTACAGGTGATCATAGATTTAGAGATATTAAAATGGATATAAAATCCCAAAAAGCTTTTGCTTATAGTGTACCTTTTTATTTATATCTTCCAAAGTATTTAAAAAATGATATTTATTATGATAAAAATCGTGTGGGTTCGCATAAGGATATTTTTCCAACGCTTTATAATCTTACTCTTAGTGATACAAAATATTTAAGTTTAGGAGGAAGAGATATATTAGCACCTATAAAAAACGAAAAGCTAGAATTTGGTTTTAATGAGCTTGTTTGGATTGATCAAAATGGAGTGTATGATGGAAATAATGGTTATTATTTTGAAAATAATACTAGTATAAAAGATACAAATAAGGCTTTTGAGTTAGATTTATATCATAAAAATTTTTCAAAAAATTATAAAGATTTATTTCAAAAGCAATTAAATTATAGACTAATTAATCTTAAAACATCAAACAATGGTGATTAGATTTTATTTATAAAGATTTTTTATATTTTATTTTTAGTAAATAAATGATAAAATTTTGCCTTAAATTTTCAAAAAATTTGAGGCAAGAATGCAAAAAATTCATTTTATAGGTATAGGTGGTATTGGAATTTCAGCTTTGGCGAGATTTTTAAAAGAACAAGGCTTTAAGATTAGTGGTTCTGATATCAAAGAAAGTAAAATCACAAAAGAATTAGAAAAAGAAGGCATAAATATAAAAATTCCTCATCATAAAGACAATGTCAAAGATGTGGATTTAGTGGTGTATTCAGCTGCTATCAAAGAAGACAATGAAGAATTAATCAGCGCAAAAAAACAAAACATCACAACACTTTCAAGAAAAGAAGCCTTGCCTATGATTTTAAAAGACAAAAGAGTTTTTGCAGTTGCGGGAGCTCATGGTAAAAGCACAACTTCAAGCATTTTAGCAAGCTTGATAGAAGCTTCTGTGATTATTGGTGCAGTGTTAAAAGAAAGCGGCACTAATATGCTTTATAAAGAAAGTGAAAATCTCATCTTTGAAGCTGATGAGAGCGATAGTTCTTTTTTAAACTCAAATCCTTATTTAGCTATAGTGACTAATGTTGAAGCAGAACATTTAGATCATTATGGAAATGATCTTGCAAGATTACACAAAGCTTATGAGGACTTTTTGCATTTATCTAAAATTCAAGTGATTAATGCTGAAGATGAGTTTTTATCAAGTTTAAATTTAAATAACGCTAAAAAACTTTACCCAAGTAAAGATATCACAAATATTTATATGAAAGTAGAAAATTTTAAGCCAAAAACCTATTTTACGCTTAAAGATTTAGGTGAATTTAGTGTTTTTGGTATGGGTGAGCATGTAGCGATGGATGCTGCTTTGGCTATTTTGGCTGCGAGTGAATTTATAAATATAGAAGAGCTAAAAACTAAGCTTTTAAAATACCAAGGCATTAAAAAAAGATTTGATATTTTATTTGCAAATGAAAATATGGCTTTGATCGATGATTATGGACATCATCCAACAGAAATCAAAACCACACTTAAAGCAGCAAATGAGTATGCAAAGCTAGCTGGATATGAAAAAATCATAGCTATTTTTGAGCCTCATCGTTATACGCGTTTAAGTGCAAATATAGAGTATTTTAGTGAAGTTTTAGCAAATGTTGATGAGCTTTATATTTTACCTGTGTATGCAGCAGGGGAAGCTAAAATAGAGATTAATATGCAAAAATACTTTCCAAAGGCTAAATTTATAAAAGAAATCAAAAGAGAAGAAAATGCTATTTATCTTGATGATGAGTTGATTGAAAATGGTTTGGTAATTGGCTTTGGTGCGGGAGATATAAGCACAAAGCTCAGGGGAAGGTATGTTTAAGATTTTTTTATATATCTTAGCTTTTTTTGCGATTTTACTTTTTTTCATTTTTTTGCGTAAAAAAATAGGTAAGATTAGTAATTATCTTTTGATTTTAGTGTTGATTTTAATGATTGCTTTTGCGATTAAATTTGAGCTAAGTGCCACAAGAAGCGGGGTTTTAAAAAAAGAAACGCTCAATGCGTTTTTACAAGGACAAAGTCTAATTTGTAAAGATATTAATGTCACTAAAGAGTATTTTAACTTTGAGCATGGAACACAAAGTTTTATTTCAAATGGCAAAAATAAACAATTTAAAGCCTATGTTTTTGATATAAAAGATTGCAAGGTAGATAAATAATGCAAGGGCAATTTTTTAAAAAGCTAGATTTAGATGGCTATATAGAAGACTTTAGAGGACTTTTTGCAAGAGATAAAGAAATTTTTTTACAAGGTGATAGCAAGCTTCATTATAAAAGGATTAATGAGCTTTCGCTGATTGATTTTAATCCCCCGCCTATGATAGATGAGCTAAATAGTGCTTTAACTCATCTTAGCAAGCAAGGAATTTTGCATTTAAGTCAAAGCTTTGAATTTATTAAAATCTGTATGTATTTTAGATACTTAAAGGGCTTAAAATTTGAAGAAAGCTTAAAAGAATGGCTTTTAAAAATAGAAATTCCACAGGCTATTTTAGAACTTTTTGAGTATTTTGATGAAAAGGGTGAGATTAAAGAAAGTGTTGATGAAAGACTTGTTAATCTAAATTTAGCTCTAAAAATGAAAAAAGAAAGTTTGGTAGCTGAGTTTAAAAAACTCACCTATACTAAAAATCTTAGTGCATATTTGATCGATACACAAATCCATCTTATCAATGGTATAGAGGCCTTACTTTTACGCGGTGGATTTAATCATGTCTTAAAAGCAAAAATCATAGGTAGAAGTAGTGGTGGTGGATTTTATGTGGTGCCTTTGAGTGTAGAAAAAATTCAAAGCCAAATTGATGAAATCAAAGATGCTAAAGAAGAAATTTTTTATGAATATGCTAAAAAAATCAGTTTGATTTTTTATAAAAATTTGATGTTTTTGAAATTTATCAATAATGCTTTTGATTTATTTGATCATTATAGCGCCAGAGTTTTGATGGCTAAAAAACATGATTATGAGTTTGTTTTAGCTGATAGTTCTAATAATTTAAGCTTATATAACTTCGCACATCCGGCTTTAAAAAATGCAAAAAGTGTTAATATAGAGTTTAATAAAAAAGTTTTAATCATCACGGGTGTAAATGCAGGTGGTAAGTCTATGCTTTTAAAAGGAATTTTAAGTGCAGCTTTACTTGCAAAGCATTTGCTTCCTATGAAGATTAATGCACAAAAAAGCCAAATAGGAAATTTCAAAGAATTTGATGCGATTTTAGAAGATCCACAAAATGTAAAAAATGATATTTCTACTTTTGCAGGAAGAATGTTGCATTTTTCTAAGCTTTTGGGTAAGAAAAATGTTTTATTAGGGGTTGATGAGATAGAGCTTGGGACAGATTTTGAAGAAGCTGCGTGTTTATATACTGAGCTTATTTCTAAGCTTTTAGAACAAGATAATAAAATCATCATCACAACCCATCATAAACGCCTTGCTATGCTTTTAGCTAAAAATTCACAAGTAGAACTCATCGCTGCTTTGTATGATGAAGAATTATCACGCCCAAAATATGAGTTTTTGAAAGGTACCATAGGTAAATCTTATGCATTTGAAACGGCTTTAAGATATGGCATAAGTGCAAATTTAGTGCAAAATGCTAAAAAGCTTTATGGAGAAGATAAAGAAAATTTAGAAGAAATGGTAAGTAAAAATATCAATCTTGAGCTTTCTTTGCGTAAGAAAAATGAAGAGTTTGAGAAAAAAGAAGCCAAAGTAGATGAAATTTTACTTTCACTCAAAGATCAAAAAGAAAAAAATGAGCAAGAATTTAAAAAGCTTATTTCTAATTTAGAATTTAAATATCACAAAGCCATAGAAGAAGCTAAAAAAACGATAAATCTAAAAGATATCAAAGAAAAACAAAGAAGTTTAAACAAAGCCAATGAACTTAAAAAAAGTATTGTTTTACCAAGTATGGAGCAAAATGAAGAGCTTAGAGTAGGGGATTTTGTTAAATATGAAAAAATCAAAGGTAAAATCACTGCAATTTCAAAAAACGATGCGATGATTCAAAGCGATGGTTTGAGTTTACGTGTGCCATTAAAGCTTCTTAAAAAAAGCAATCAAAACCTTACACAAAAGGTAAAATCAAGTGTCAATATAACCCGTCCAAGTGCTTTAAATATGACTTTAGATTTACACGGCTTAAGAAGTGATGAGGCGCTTGAAAGATTAGATAAATTTATCTCTGATGCTTTGATAGTGGGTTTTGATGAGGTGATGGTTTATCATGGTATAGGCACAGGAAAACTAGCTTTTGCGGTAAAAGAGTTTTTAAAAGCTCACAAAAGTGTAAAAAGCTTTAATGATGCTCCGATTAATCAAGGTGGTTTTGGTGCTAAGGTGGTTAAGCTTTAAGTAAAATTATAGCAAAACCTTTAAAACAATAATGAGGTTTATTAAATGAAACAAGTGATGATTTTAAGTGGGGCAGGTTTGTCTGCTCCAAGTGGTATAAAAACTTTTAGAGCTAGCGGTGGACTTTGGGAAGAGCATGATGTGATGGAAGTTTGCTCTGCAACTGGCTTTAGAAAAAATCCTAAAAAAGTTTTGGAATTTTATAATAAAAGAAGAAAAGAGCTAGCTAGTGTTAAGCCAAATCACGCACATAAAATCATCGCTTTATTAAAACAAAAATTTCCAAAACAAATTAGCATTTTAACGCAAAATGTAGATGATTTATTAGAGCGAGCAGGCTGTGAAGAAGTGGTGCATTTGCATGGTTTTTTACCTGAACTTAGGTGTTTAGAGTGTGAAAATATTTTTAACATAGGCTATGAAAGTAGTGATGATAAAATTTGTCCTAAATGTCAAAGCAAAAGTGTAAGGCACAATATCGTGATGTTTGAAGAAATGGCACCAAATTATAAAATTTTATATGAAAAATTACAAAATTGTGATTTATTTGTATGTATAGGCACAAGTGGGCAGGTTTTACCCGTGGGAGAGTATGCAAGTGTATGTAAGCAAAGTATATTAAATAATCTTGATGAGGATAAATATTTAGGAAGTAATTTCACAAAAGTTTATATAGAAGATGTTTGCACAGCCATTGATAAAATCAAAACTGATATAGAAAATTTCTTGGAAGTAAAATGCTAGAAGTAATCTTACAAGGTATAGTTTTAGGCATGGGTGTATCTGTGCCTTTTGGACCTGTAAATATTTTGATCTTAAATACTGCTTTATCTTCTTTTAAAAATGCTTTTTGTATTGGGCTTGGTGCTTTAAGTGCTGATATACTTTTTTTGATTTTGATTAATCTTGGGCTTTTAAGCTTTGCAAATAATGAATTTTTTTATAAAATACTAGCAGTTTTTGGCTTTTTCTTTTTGAGTTTTATGGTATTTTTAATGCTAAGAAAAACAAGAAAAGTCGATCTTAACAAGGTAAATAAAACTCATCCTTTAAAAGGTTTTAGTAAAGGATTTTTCTTAAATGTTACAAATCCTTATGTTATAGGTTTTTGGGTAAGTGTAGCAGGACTTAGCATGCAGAGTAAAAACTCTTTTGCCTTGCTTTTTGGTTTGGTGAGTTTTATTGTGTTTTGGATTTTTACTTTATCGTTTTTTGTGTCTAAATTCAAAGCCTTTGTAAAAAACAAACATATATTTTACATTAATCTTTTTTCAGCATTTATTTTAGAGTATTTTGCTCTTTCTATGCTGTATAAAGCTTTTATAGGATAAAACATGCAAGTAGTTGAAATTTTTAAAGAATTGAGTAAATTTAAATCCATCACCCCAGATGATGATGGAGCATTAAATTATATTGCAGTGGAGTTAAGTGATTTTGAAGCTTTTTTTATAGAAAAAGAAGGTGTAAAAAATCTTTTGCTGACTAAAAAATTTAGCGATGATGGGGAACATTTGGCTTTTGGTGGGCATGTGGATGTAGTGCCTGCGGGAGAGGGTTGGAGTAGTGATCCTTTTGAGCCTTTAGAAAAAGATGGGTTTATTTATGTAAGAGGTGCGCAAGATATGAAAAGTGGTGTGGCTGCTTTTATGTGTGCGGTTAAGGAAGTGGAAAATTTCAAAGGAAGAATTTCGCTGATTTTAACAAGTGATGAAGAAGGCGAGGCTAAATTTGGAACGCTTGAAGTGCTTAAATTTATGCAAGAAAAAGGTATGTTACCTGATTTTGCTGTGGTTGCTGAGCCAACTTGTGATAAAAAATTTGGAGATAGTATTAAAATAGGGCGTCGTGGCTCTATCAATGCAAAATTACTCATCAAAGGCAAACAAGGTCATGTAGCATACCCGCAAAAATGCATTAATCCTGTGCATAATTTTGCTTCTGCTTTGAAATTTTTAGCAGGATTTGATCTTGATCCAGGTGATGAGATATTTGCACCATCTAAAATTGTTATTACTGATATACGTGGTGGTATGGAAGTGTGCAATGTAACTCCAAATGATTTAAAATTGATGTTTAATGTAAGAAATTCTCCACAAACTAGCTTAGAAGATGTAAAAGCTTATGTAGAAAAGACTTGTGAAGGACTTGATTATGAATTAAGCATAAATCAAAGCTCAAAGCCTTTTTTAACACAAAGTGATTCTAAAATCGTACAAAAACTAAATGAGAGCGTACAAAAAATCACCCAAATAGTACCAGAACTTAACACCAAAGGTGGCACAAGTGATGCAAGATATTTTGCTGAGTTTGGTGTGAAAGTGGTAGAATTTGGTGTGTGTAATGATAGAATTCATGCCATTGATGAGAGAGTGAGTATAGAAGAACTTGAAAAATTGTATTTAGTTTTTAAAGATTTATTAGAGAATTTTAACTAGGAAAAAACGTGATTATCAATGGACAAAAGCTTGAGTTAAAAGAGCTTAGATTTATGGATTATGTTAAAGAAAAGCAATTAAAAATAGAATTTATCGCCTTAGAATTAAACGGAGAAATTATCCCAAGGGATAAATTTGAAAATCTAATTTTAAAAGAAAATGATAAAGTAGAGATTGTTACTTTTGTAGGTGGTGGTTGATGAGAATTAAATTTAATGGTAGTATGATAAACACGCATTTTAAAAACACTTTGGAATTTTTTCAAAGTGTGAGTAAAAATGAAAATGATGTATGGATAGTCAATGGTTTTGCAACAAAAGAAAGTTTGGAGCTAAAAGAAAATGATGAGCTTTTTTGTATAGAAAAAAATACTTTACCACCATATGAAGCTCTTGATGCGATGATGAGGGCAAGGCATACTCCAAAGCTTCATGATAAACTTAAAAAGGCAAGTGTGGCAGTGTGTGGACTTGGTGGACTTGGCTCGCATATAGCTATAAATTTAGCAAGAAGCGGGGTTGGTAGGCTTCATTTGATTGATTTTGATGTGGTGGAGCCAAGCAATCTTAACCGCCAAGCTTATATAGTGGAAGATTTGGGTAAATTTAAGGCTGAAGCTTTAAAAGATCAAATCGCTAAAATTAATCCTTTTATAGAAGTATTTGCACAAGTTTTAAAAATAGAAAAAGAAAATATAGCCGAACTTTTTACAAATGATGATATTGTTTGTGAAGCCTTTGATAGTGCAAAATATAAAGCTCTTTTAGCGCAAAATTTTCATCAACACTATCCTCAAAAAACATTAATTTGTGCTTCTGGCTTAGCAGGATATGGCGATAGCAACAGCATACAAACAAGAAAAATCGCAAAAAACTTTTATGTTTGTGGTGATTTAAAAAACGAGGCAAAGGTAGGCAATGGACTTATGGCGCCGCGTGTAAATATTTGCGCAGGACATCAAGCAAATTTAGTTTTAGAACTTTTAGCGAGCGGGTAATGGAAAAATTAAAAATAGGAAAATATGAGTTTAATTCTAGGTTTATTTTAGGTTCTGGGAAATTTTCTTTTGAGCTTATAAAATCAGCTATTGAAGAAGCAAAAGTTGAGATTATCACCTTGGCTTTGCGTAGGGTAAATGATAAAGGCATAGAAAATATACTTGATTTTATCCCAAAGCATATTAAGCTTTTACCAAATACTTCAGGTGCAAGAAATGCTAATGAGGCATTGCGTATAGCAAGACTTGCAAGAGAGCTTGGTTGTGGAGATATGATTAAGGTTGAAGTAATTAGCGATAGTAAATATTTATTACCGGATAATTATGAAAGTATAAAAGCAGTAGAACTTTTAGCAAATGAGGGTTTTACACCTTTGGTTTATATGTATCCTGATTTATATGCAGCACGTGCTATGGCTAATGCAGGGGCTGCTGCTATAATGCCTCTTGGAGCTCCTATAGGAAGCAATAAAGGCTTAAAAACCAAAGAATTTATACAAATTTTACTTAATGAAATTAGCTTGCCTATTATAGTAGATGCGGGCATAGGAAATCCCGCACAAGCTTGTGAAGCCATGCAAATGGGAGTAAGTGCAGTGATGGCAAATACTGCCATAGCTCAAGCTAAAGATGTATCAAAAATGGCAAAGGCTTTTGCTTTAGCTATAGAGGCAGGATATAATGCGTATTTAGCAGGCATAGCAAATGAAAGCACGCCAAGTGCAAGCTCGCCTTTGAGTGGTTTTTTAAGAGATTAAAATGCAAAAATATCCTCATATGCAAAGTATTGAAAGTGAAATTTTAACTAAGGTTTTAAAAGAAGTTGAAAATTTTGATGAAAGTAAATTTAGCGCTTTTGATGTAAAACAAGCTTTAGCTAAAGATTATCTTAACTTAGAAGATTTAAAAGCCTTGCTTTCAAGCACAGCGGAAGATTTTATAGAAGATTTGGCGCAAAAATCAAGCAAGATTACTCAAAAATATTTTGGAAATTCCATTTTGCTTTTTACACCTTTATATCTTTCTAATTTTTGCAATAGCAAATGTACTTATTGTGGATTTCAAAAAGGAAATAACATTAAAAGAGCTAAGCTAAATGAGGCTGAAATTCACAAAGAAATGCAAGAGATTAAAAAAAGTGGTTTGGAAGAAATTTTACTCTTAACAGGTGAGGGTAGGGAGTATGCTAGCGTAGAATATCTTGCCAAAGCTTGTGAGATAGCAAAAGAGTATTTTAAAGTCGTTGGGATTGAAGTTTATCCTATGAATGTAGATGAGTATGCACTGCTTCATGAAAAGGGTTGTGAATATGTAAGTGTTTATCAAGAAACTTACAATCAAAAAACTTATTCTAAAATTCATATTGAAGGTGAAAAAAGTGTATTTGAGTATCGCTTTCATGCGCAAGAGCGAGCGTTAAAAGCGGGTATGAGAGGGGTTGCTTTTGGAGCTTTACTTGGTATAGATGATTTTAGAAAAGATGCTTTTGCCACGGCATTGCATGCGTATTTTTTACAGCAAAAATACCCTCATGCTGAAATAGCTTTATCTATCCCTAGATTAAGACCTATTATTAATAATAAAAAAATTCATCCAAAAGATGTAAGCGAAACAAGACTTTTGCAAGTTTTATGTGCTTATAGATTGTTTTTACCTTTTGCAGGTATTACGATTTCTACGCGTGAAAGAGCAGGATTTAGAGACGGAGTTATTAAACTTGGGGCTACTAAAATGAGTGCAGGTGTGAGCGTGGGAGTAGGTGAGCATCAAGGTGATAAAAAAGGCGATGATCAGTTTCAAATTAGTGATATGCGTAGTGTTAATGAGGTTTTATCTATGTTAAAAAATGCAAATTTGCAAGCTATAATGAGCGATAGTATTTATGTGGGATAAAAAGGTCATTGCTATTAGCGATAGTCAAAATACCCAAGGAGATTTTTTAAATTTTATTGAAAAACTAAGTCAAAGTAGTATTGATGCTTTAGTGCTTAGAGAAAAACATTTAGATGAGCTAGAATACACTAAATTAGCCAAAGAAGTATTAAAAATTTTTAATAAAACTCAAAAAATTTGCTTTTTGCATTATCATTATGAAGTTTGTTTAAAATTAAATCATCAATTTTTTCATGCTCCTTTATTTGTTTTACAAAATTGCCTACAAAGCTATAAAAAATTTGAGCTTTTGGGTGCTTCCATCCATTCTAAAGAAGAATTAGATTTAGCTTATAAGCTTAAAGTAAGTCATGCTTTTTTTGGACATGTATTTGAAAGTTCTTGTAAGGCTGATTTAGCTCCAAAAGGTATTAAGAATTTAAAAGATTTGTTAGAAGTTTCAAAAATACCCATTTATGCCATAGGTGGCATAAATACTCAAACTATAAAACACTTAAAAGATTTAAATTTGGCAGGTGTGTGTATAAGAGAAGCTTTGTATAAAAGTGAAAATGTAAAAAAATATATTTTAAGATGTAAAGACCTTTTAGTCCAAAAGGACTAAAAGATTATAACCAGAAGAAATATGCAATTATTGCAAGGCTAATTGAACAGAATATATTTAGTATAATTCCTACTCTTACCATTTCTTGTTGTTTGATATGACCGGTACCAAAAACTATAGCATTTGGTGGTGTAGCAACTGGTAGCATGAAAGCACAAGAAGCGCCAATAGCAATAATCAAAGCAAGTCCTAAAGCAGGAACACCTAAAGTATCTGCTATAGAGATAAACAAAGGCACAAGCAAGGCTGCTGAAGCAGTATTTGAGGTAAATTCTGTTAAAAATACTATAAAAAAGGCTACGATTAAGCCTATAACAAATAAATGTCCATTTTCTATAAATGAAATAATGGTATCAGCCATAACCTTGCTAGCACCTGAATCCTTTAACACTACACTTAGAGTAATACCTCCACCAAAGAGCATTAACACGCCCCAATCAGTATTTTTTTGTACATTTTTCCAATCAATCACTTTAAATGCACATACTAAAACAGCTGCAAGCAAGGCAATAATTGCATCAAGATTTGCTATTTTATGTCCAAAAATACTTGTGATGATAGGACCTATATTACCACTAAAAATCCAAGATAGCGCAACTACTAAAAAGATTATTAAAGTGATGATTCTAGGTCTTGTAAGTTCTATATTTTCAGTGTGTAAATCAACTTGTAGATTAAATCTTGGTTTAAACATAAAATACAAAATCAAAATCATTGCAGGTAAAAAGATTAAAACAATAGGAATACCATATTTTAACCATTGTGCAAAACTAATGTGTAATTGAGTAGCAACAATAGCATTTGGCGGAGTTCCCACTATAGTGCCTATACCACCTATACTTGCACTAAAAGCTATACCTAAAAGAATGAAAACATAAGTATTTCTATCTTTTTGTGGATCAAGTGAAGCTAACATACCTATAGCAAGCGGAAGCATCATAGCTGCGGTTGCAGTATTGCTCATCCACATAGATAAAAATGCAGTAGTGATAAAAATATATAAACTTGATAAACCTAAATGTCCTTTTGCCAGGGTTAAAATTTTATGCGCAATTAGCTTATCTAGTTTTTGATGATGCATGGCTGCTGCTAGAGCAAAACCACCAAAAAATAAAAAGATATTAGAATCAGCAAAGCCTGTTAAAGCCTTAGCAGTAGGTAATAATCCTAAGATGGCTGCTAAAACAGGTACTAAAATAGCTGTAATAGTAACATGCAAAGCTTCGCTAAGCCACAATATAGCGATAAAGATCAACAGGGATAATCCTTGGTTTACCTTAGTTTCGCCAAAAGGGGAGAAATAAAGCAAAGCGATAAATAACACTAAATCAGCAATAACTATAAGTGTTTTTGTGTTTGAACTCATTTAACAACTCCTTTAAAATATTGTAGTTTTGTAACATATTCTAAATGAATTTTCTTTTAAATATTAATTTTTATATAATTTTTTTTTTACAAAATTATTTTTGTGTGAAAAAAAGTAATTTTTAGTAAAATTCATTTGTTTTTGGTATAATTTTTGCTGATTAAAAATCATCTTAATCAAAAAGATGATTGCTTTTAAGGAAAGATAATGTTTAAAAAAATGTTCGTATGTATTTTAGCTTTGTTTTTTGGCGCTTGTGCTGTAAACCCTAAAAATCAAGGTGTAGCTAAGGTTAATGAAGTTATAAAAATCCAAGCACAGTGTTATAATCCTTCTGATTCTAAAGCATATGAAGCAAAAATTAAAGGTCTTGTGTATATTAGTGATGTAGGACTTAAGTATTGTACAAATAAAAGAACAATTGATAAAAGTGCTTCTTTGAAAAAAGTTTATATTCATAGAGTGTATGATTTAAATGAGAATTTGAAGTATTCTTCTTCTAATGGAAATAATTATTATATTAATGAAAATTTTAACTACTATTTTTATGTGTTTTTAAAAGAAGAATTAGAAAATAGAGGTATAGTAGTGGTTGAAAATACACAAGATTCTCCTTATGTTTTAAGAGTAGATTTAAGTTTTAATGATTTTTATTCTAAATTTGATTCTAATTCTTTATTTTCAATTATTGCTAGTCAGTTAACATTAAAAGATATTAACACTAATAAAACTATTAACATTAAAACTAAACAAGAAGTTAAAGGTTTTTATAATATTAAAGATCTGCCTTTCTTCACTCAGCTTCTTATAAAGCAAGTAGCTAATAAATCTGCAGATATTATCAGCTCTTTGTGAGGTGTTTTAGTTGCCATGGATTTTCCTTTGCGAGCTTTTGTCCAGCTTGCAAGGAAGAGCTTTTAGAATATTCTTTAGGTATAAGAGAACTTGATAAAGGTTTTAAGGTTTATTATTTTTATCAATATGAACAAATCAAACATCTAATTTATTTTAAACACAAATTTCAAGGATATTTTGTTTTAAATGCGCTTGCAAAACTAAGTTTTGCTAAATTTAAAGATTTTTTTCAACCCTCTTGTAAAATTAATGCCATAGCCTTGGATGATAAAACATATAAAAACTACTCTCATACTGCTATTTTAACCAAACATTTAAAAACTCAATTTATAAAACCTATGTATCATGCTTTGCAAGCTAATTCAGAATTTAAATATAGTGGAAAAAGTTTGCAATTTCGTAAAGATAATAAAAGATCTTATAAGCTTTTAAAGCGTCCAAAATATCCTGTGATTTTAGTAGATGATGTTGTAACTACGGGATTAAGTTTGCTTGAAGCAAGAGAGCTTTTAGAAAAAAATAATATCGAAGTACTTTTTGCTTTAGTTTTAGCTAATGCAAAAGAATAATCTGCTAAAATATAAAGATTAATTTTAAGGATTTTTATGGAAAATATTTTTACTAAAGATTCAGATATTGAAAATATAGATATAGAAAGTTCTATAAAGAGTAGTTATTTAGATTATTCTATGAGTGTTATTATAGGCCGTGCTTTACCTGATGCTAGAGATGGGCTTAAACCTGTTCATAGAAGAATTTTATATGCTATGAATGATTTAGGTGTTGGAAGTCGTAGTGCGTATAAAAAATCAGCGCGTATAGTGGGTGATGTTATCGGTAAATACCATCCACATGGTGATACAGCTGTATATGATGCTTTAGTAAGAATGGCACAAGATTTTTCTATGCGTTATCCAAGCGTAGATGGGCAAGGAAACTTTGGTTCTATTGATGGTGATGGTGCTGCTGCGATGCGTTATACTGAAGCTAGGATGACGATTTTAGCTGAAGAACTTTTGCGTGATATAGAAAAAGATACAGTTGATTTTATATCAAATTATGATGATTCTATGAGTGAGCCTGATGTTTTACCTGCTAGGGTGCCAAATTTATTACTTAATGGTTCAAGTGGTATTGCAGTAGGTATGGCTACCAATATTCCTCCGCATAGCTTAAATGAGCTTATTGATGGTTTGCTTTATTTAATTGATAATAAAAATGCAAGCTTAGAAGAAATAATGCAATTTATCAAAGGCCCTGATTTTCCAACCGGTGGTATTATCTTTGGTAAAAAGGGTATTATAGAAGCTTACCGCACAGGTCGTGGTAGGGTAAAAGTAAGAGCAAAAACTCATATTGAAAAAAGAGCTAATAAAGATATTATTGTAATAGATGAACTTCCTTATCAAACCAATAAAGCAAGATTGATAGAGCAAATTGCTGAACTTGCTAAAGAAAAACAAATCGAAGGCATTGCTGAAGTTAGAGATGAGAGTGATAGAGAAGGAATTCGCGTAGTAATTGAGTTAAAACGCGATGCTATGAGCGAGATTGTGTTAAATAATCTTTTTAAATCTACCACTATGGAAAGCACTTTTGGTGTAATTATGCTTGCTATACATAATAAAGAACCAAAAGTTTTTTCTTTAATTGAACTTTTAAATTTATTCTTAAATCATAGAAAAACTGTAATTATTAGAAGAACTATTTATGAGCTGCAAAAAGCTAGAGCTAGAGCGCATATTTTAGAAGGTTTAAAAATTGCACTAGATAATATTGATGAAGTGATAGCTTTGATTAAAAACTCTCCTGATAATCCAACGGCTAAAAATTTATTAATGCAAAAATTTGGCTTAAGCGAGCTTCAATCTAATGCGATTTTAGATATGAAATTAGGTCGTTTAACAGGACTTGAAAGAGAAAAAATCGATAATGAATTAAGAGAATTATTAGCAGAAATTGAAAGACTTGATCAAATTTTAAAAAGCGAAATTTTGCTTGAAAATTTAATCAAAGATGAGTTGAAAGAAATCAGAACAAAATTTGATGTACCAAGAATTACTCAAATTGAAGATGACTATGATGATATTGATATAGAAGATTTAATACCAAATGAAAATATGGTAGTTACTATCACTCATCGTGGCTATATTAAGCGTGTTCCAAGTAAGCAATATGAAAAACAAAAACGCGGTGGTAAAGGCAAGGTCGCGGTTACAACTTATGATGATGATTTTATAGAAAGCTTCTTTACGGCAAACACACATGATACTTTGATGTTTGTTACTGATCGTGGGCAACTTTATTGGCTTAAGGTATATAAAATTCCTGAAGGAAGTAGAACTGCTAAAGGTAAAGCTGTGGTTAATCTCATTAATCTGCAAGCAGATGAAAAAATCATGGCAATTATTCCAACTACTGATTTTGATGAGAGCAAATCATTGTGCTTCTTTACTAAAAATGGTATCGTAAAACGCACAAATTTAAGCGAATATCAAAATATTAGAAGCGTGGGTGTAAAAGCGATTAATCTAGATGAAAATGATGAGCTTGTTACTGCAATTATTGTAGCAAGAGATGAAAGTGAAATTGTAAATATAAATACAGACGAAAACTTAGAAGCAGAAGATAATCTGGAAATTGAAACAAATGAAAATAGCGAAGAGCTTGAAATTGTTAGTGGTAAAATGCTTTTTGCGGTTACTAAAAAAGGTATGTGTATTAAATTCCCACTTGCTAAAGTTAGAGAGATTGGCCGTGTAAGTAGAGGGGTGACTGCGATTAAATTTAAAGAAAAAGATGATGAAGTTGTGGGTGCTGTTGTTATAGAAAATGACGCTCAAGAAATCTTAAGCGTAAGTGCAAAAGGTATAGGTAAGCGTACTGATGCAGGTGAATATAGACTTCAAAGTAGAGGTGGTAAGGGTGTAATATGTATGAAGCTTACTGCTAAAACAAAAGATTTAATCGGAATAGTTATAGTCGATGAAAGTATGGATTTAATGGTATTAACAAGCAGTGGTAAGATGATACGCGTTGATATGCAAAGTATTAGAAAAGCAGGTAGAAACACAAGTGGTGTGATTGTCGTTAATGTGGAAAATGATGAAGTGGTAAGCATTGCTAAATGTCCTAAAGAAGAAGATGAGGAATTAGATGCTGAAACTAATATGGATTTAAATTTAGAATAGTAAAATTCTGGAATGCTTTTTGCTATCTTAAATAATATCAAATAAATTGAAGGTGTAAAAATGAAAAAAGTTATTTTTATGTTTTGTTTGGCTTTAGGTTTTAGTGCGTGTGCACTAGATCAAAGAGGTGCGAAACCTGCTCAAGCTCAAGCTACTCAAGCTGCAAGTTCTGATGTTGTAGTTCAAAAAGTAGACAAAGATGATGTGCGTAATATCATTAGAGAAGAAAAAATGCTTGCAAATGATACAAGCACAGACAATGATTTAACTTTTACAGCAGTGGGTGAGGGTATTGCTCCTTTAAATACAGTTTCTGTTGGTCAAGCTTTGGCTTTAGCTAAAAGAGCAGCAATTACTGATGCTTATAGACAATTAGCTAGTAAGTTATATGGTGTAAGAGTTAATGGTAAAGATACAGTAAAAGATGCAATGCTTAAAAGTTCAACTATTACAGCACAAGTAAATGGTTTGATTAAAAATGCAAGTGTAGTTGATCAAGACTTTAAAGATGGTCTTTATAGAGTAAATGTAGAACTTAAAATCGATGCTGACAAGTGGAAAGAATTGTTTGCTTATTAATCCTTATAATTTTTAATGCTACTGCCCAAGATGAATTTATATTTTGGGCAGAACTCTCTAATAAAAATTTAATCCTTTTTCATCAAAATGAAACTATTTCTATGGCTATGACCAAGAGCAAAAAAAAGAATTTAGAATATGCTTGTGAGTTAGTTTATACATCAAGTGACTTGAAGTCTTTAGTGCGCAATGATTTTGGCATGGTAGATGAAGAGAAAATGACAAAATTAGATAAATTTAATTTTTTAAATACTCACAAAAATGATTTAATTGATTGCTTTTTTAATGCAAAAATAGATGTAAAAGATTTTGTAAAAAGTGAACAAGCAAGCGCTCAAAGTGAAACTTATGTAAGAATTTTACCTTTAAGATTTATAGTTGAATTTCATGATAATAGTGCTTTTGTATATTATCTTAAATAAATACAAAGCTAGCTTTTATAAAAATCAAGTTAAAATACTTAAAAAAATATTAAGAGTATAAAATGCAAAAAAGTATCCCTCGTTATTTATTATTTAAATATTTGCGTTTTGATAAAGATCAACCCTTTATCATGCTTTCAAAAATTTTAGCCTTTTTAGGCGTGAGTATAGGGCTTTGCGTGCTTTTAGTTGCAATGGCTATTATGAATGGTTTTGATAAGGAATTTGAAAGAAAACTTTTTACTATGAATTATCCTATCACTATATTGCCACGTTTTGGAGCAAGTGTGGATGATAAATTATTACAAGAATTAAGAATCAAATTTCCAAATTTATTATTTAGTCCTTATATTGCTACTCAAGTCATAGCAAGAAATGATTTAAAATTAGAAGGCGGTATGCTTTTTGGGGTTAATTTTGAAGATGAAAAAAAGATCAATGAAGTAGTAGCTCAAGCTTTAGGAGATAAAAAATTAGATAATTTTGATATTTTAATTGGTAAGGGTTTAAAAGATGAATTTGGACTAGATGATAATGAAAAAATAACTCTAATTTTTTCAAATCTAAATGCTAGTGGTCTTTCGCTTATCCCGCAGGTTAAAAGATTTGATGTTAAGGCTGATTTTTCTTCAGGGTTATTAGCCTATGATAAAGCTTATATGTATACAGATGCTAAAGCCTTAGCTAAAATTTTATCATATCCTCAAGGAAATTATGATGGAGTGCATGTGTATTCAAATAAACCCTTTGAAGATATTAAACAAATTGATGCTTTTTTGGGTGCAAGATATGCTAGCATAGGTTGGTGGGAACAAAATGGGAATTTCTTTGCAGCTCTTGCTTTAGAAAAAAGGGCTTTGTTTATAGTATTAATGTTGATTATTTTAGTTGCAAGTTTAAACATAGTAAGCTCTTTATTGATGATAGTGATGAATAGACGCAGCGAAATAGCTTTATTGCTTTCCTTAGGTACTAGTAAGCTAGAGATTAAAAAAACCTTTTTTTCTTTAGGGTTTTTAATAGGTGGAAGTGGTATTATAGCAGGTGTGATTCTTGCAGCTATAGCTTTATGGGTGCTTGGAAATTTTGATATTATTTCTTTGCCAAGTGATGTTTATGGTATGAGTAAATTGCCTTTAGAACTTTCTTTAGTTGATTTTTGTATTACACTTTTTGGAGCTATTGTGATTGTAAGTTTATCTTCTTATTATCCTGCCAAAAAAGCAACTCAAGTAGATATTTTAGATACTTTAAGAAACGAATAAATTGTAAAAGTTTATTCGTTTAAGAATTTTTGAATTTCGTTAAAAAAGCTTTCATAACTAATATCTTTTATGGTTTTAATAAATTTTCCATTCTCATCGATCAGATAAAATTCACCACTATGCGCTATAGAATATCCCATAGCAGAATCTTTAAGATTGATTTTTTCATATACCACACCATAATTTTTAGTAACTTTTTCTAATTCTTTTTCATCTTTAGCAACTAAAGCGGTAGAATTTGGATAAAAATATTTTACCCATTGACTAGTTTGAGTTAGATTGCTATCTCTTGCTGGATCTAGTGAGATAAACACCACATGAGCTTTTTCTTTATTTGGCATTTTTTCTAAAACATTGGCAATTAAGGCAAGTTCACTAGGGCAAACATCAGGACAATATGTATAACCAAAATATACAATCAATTTTTTACCGATAAAATCTTTTAAACTAAGCATGCCTTTTTCAGAATTTAAGTGAAAATTGTATTTGTTATTTTCAAAATATTGCACTGATATAAAAAACACCCCAAAAATTACCACAATTAATAAAAAAATATTTATTTTTTTCATACTTTACCTTTTTACATCAAAGTCAAAATAAAAATCTAGTGGAGTTTCATCATCAAAAAGTTCTATTCTAAAACGCATCACATCTAGTGTACAAGAACTTAAAACTAATTTAGCATGATAAGTGTTGTTGATTTTTTTAAATTGTGGAACAATATCTCCCATATACATATTAAGCCCATAAACTCTAGCGTTTAGTTTTTTAAACTCACCTAAATTAGTGATATTTAAATCAAGTTCATTTAGTGTAGTTATAGGCTTTGGATTTAAATTTATCAAGATTTTTTTATCTTTAAAATTATACTCACACTCTTGGATATTTAGATCGCATGCTAAAGGCGTTAGAGTGGTGATTAACTCTCTTTTTTTCCCAGAATTTGTTGAATTAGTATAAAAATAAGTCCCGCATATAGCAAAGATTATAGCTAGGGCAAAGATAAGTAGATTTTTCATTATTTTTTAATACTTCTTGACTTAATATCTTTTAGTTCAATTGTGCTATTATCATCAAAATAAAGTGTTAAATTAGCTTTGGTTTGAGGTGTGATATTTTCTTTAAGATTTAGTATCATAATATGCATGCCACCTGGCTTAAGTTCAGCGCTTGAATTGGCTTTTATGGTAATTTGAGGGATTTGCACCATCATTTTTTTACCATTTTCCATGATATGATCGTGAATTTCAGTTGTATCACTTAATGAGCTTTGAGCTTTTATTAGTTTTATATCTTTATCAGAGTTGTTTTTAAGTTCCAAAAAAATTGCTGTTGTTTTAGAATTTGGCGGAGTTTGTCTAACATAAGGATCATTTATAGTGATTTCATTTGCAATAGCAAAGGTGCTTAATATAGCTAAATTAAGTAATTTTTTCATTATCATTCCTTTATATTTTTTAGTCAATCATAAACATTATACACGGAAAAAATTAAAAATATATTTATTGTAAAAATATTATAATTATCTCTTTGTTGTTTTAAATTTTAATAGAAAGGTATAAATTGTTTAAAACTATATTAGTATTATTTAGTCTGGTTGTATTTGTAAATGCAAGTGATCTTGCAAAAATTTATTTAAATCAAGGTATTGATGCAGTTGAAAAGGTGTTAGAGCAAGAATTAAGCAAGAAAGATTTTTGGCTTGATGAGATAAAAGATAAAAATGTTAGCCTTGGTTACTACGAAGAAAATGTAGCTATTGTATTGACTAATAAAAGCGACAAAATCATTAGAGTTTATCATTATAATGATGGAAAAGTAGAAAAGAAATTTATTCAAAAAGATGTTTTAACTGGTTTGGCTGGAGATAAAGAAATAGAAGGGGATTTAAAAACTCCTATAGGTTTTTATGAGCTTGGAAAGAAATTTTATCCTGGTGACCCATATTATGGACCATTTGCTTTTGCGACAACTTATCCAAACGTTTTAGATAAAACTTTAGGTAAAACAGGTGGTGGAATTTGGATTCATGGATATCCTTTAGATGGAACGCGTTTAGATACTTATAAAACTAGAGGTTGTATTGCTGTACAAAATGATTTACTAGAAGATTTTAATAAATTAGTCGCTGATAGAAAATCATATGCAATGACAGAGGAAAAAAATAAAGTAAGAACAAACCATGAAGAAGTTGCTATTTTGTTAGCAAATTTATTTGCTTGGAAAGACAGTTGGCAAAAAAGTGACATTGACAAATACTTATCTTTTTATGATCAAAAAATATTCAAGCATAAAAATAAATTTTCATATGAGCAGTTTGCAAAAAACAAACAAAGAATTTTTGCTAAAAAAGAAGAAAAAACTATTAAATTTTCAGATCTTAGCATAAGTCCTTATCCAAATGAAAAAAATGAGAAGATTTTTAGAATAGGATTTTATGAAGATTATCGTAGTACTAATTATAAATTCAAAGGAGAAAAAGTTCTTTATGTTAAGCTAGTTGAAGATAAAATGCAAATTTTAGCTGAACAATAATGGCTTATATAAAAATCGATCGCTTAGCTTATGAGTATAATCTTGACCTAATAGCCTCTAAGGCTGGAGGTTATGAAAAAGTAATTTGTGTTTTTAAAGATAATGCTTATGGTCATGGAGCTAAACTTTTAGCTCCTATAGCTAGAGCAAAAGGTATAAATTTTATAGCCGTAAAAAATGAAGACGAAGCAAAAGAGCTTGAAAATATTTTTGATAATATCTTAATTTTATCTCATCATCCACATGGAAATGAAAGTGAAAAATTTATTTATGCATTAAATGCAAAAAATGACATAAAAAAGCTTAAAAAAAATACAAAAATTCATTTAGTCATAGATACAAATATGCATAGAAATGGAATTTTACCTGAAGAAATTCAAGAAGTGATGCAAGGGTTAAAAAGTAATAATTTGATACTTCATGGAGTGATGATGCATTTTGCAGGAAGTGATGAAGTAGATGCAAGTTATTTTGTGCAAAAACAAAAATTTCAATACGCTAAAAAGTTAATTTATAATTTATTACAAGAAGAGGCTAAGAACTTAGTATTTCATTCTCATAATTCTGAAGCTTTATTTAGAGCAAATATTTTAGAAGATGATGAGTATTGTAGAGTAGGGCTTGTACAATTTGGTTATGCACATTTTAATAAAGACTTGCGTAAGGTTTTGAGTTTATGGGCTGAAAAATTAAGCCAAAGAGTGTTAAAAAAAGGTCAAAGTGTTGGTTATGGTGGAATGTATAGTGCAAAAGAAGATATAGAAATAGCAACTTATGATTTAGGTTATGCTGATGGGCTTTTGCGTTATGATGGTAAAAAAGATTTTTTTCTTCCTAATGGTAAAAAAATACTTGGAAAAATGTCTATGGATAGCTTTTCTTGCGAGAATGATAGTGAGGTAATTTGTGTTATGAATGATGCAAATGTTATGGCCAACTTTTTTAATACTATTAATTATGAAATTTTAGTAAAACTTTCTCCAAATTTAAAAAGAATTGTAATTTAAGATAAAAAGTACTAATATATCTAAAGAAAGGATAAATATGGCATTTTTAAATTGGGCTATTTTAATTTTATTTTTATTTATAGTGTTTTTGCTGATTAATCGTTATGAAAGAAAAATAAAGATTTTGCATAAAAATATAGAGATTTTAAAAAATGAATGCAAGAAAAATAGTGAAAACATAGAACAAAATAGAATTTTAATAGAAAAAAATAGGTCAAATATTGAAGATATTAAACATCAAGATTAGTTTTAATCTTGAAGTGTTTTAGCTATAAGTTCTAATGGGTGTAAAAATCTTGTGGAAATTTTTTCATGCTCTAATGCATTTGAAATTTGCATTCTACAAGCTGAGCACTCTGCGCTAATGATTTCTACATTACTTTTTTGTATGTTTTGAGCTTTTTTTATGCCAACTTGCAAAGCTTTTTCATAATGATCAGTTTGCATGCTAACTCCACCAAAACCACAGCACTCATTTGACTTGATAAGTTCTTTAAAAGCATAATTTTGCTTTAGTAAAGCTCTTGGTTCTTTAAAAACTCCTTGCATTTTTCTTGCATGGCAAGGATCATGATATGCGATTTTTGTATTTATTTTTTTCTTTGTTTTTAAAAGTTCTTCTAAATTAGTGTATTCATAAAAATATTTTGTTGCAAGTAGTATTTTACTGGAAATATTTTTAGCTCTTATTGCCCATTCTTTATCATTTTGCATATGGAAAAAATGTTCATAGTCTATATTAATCATCGCAGAGCAGGTCGCTTCTGGGATAATGATATAATCTAGTGTTTTTAATTTTTCCTCAAAATAAATGATATTTTTTTTAGCTAATTTTTCTACGCTGTTAAAATCTCCGGTAAAATAATGAGGAGCACCACAACAAGATTGATTTTTTAATAAATCTACATTAATTTTAAGATGTTTACAAATTTCAAGCAAGGCAAAACCTGTATTAGTGTAGGAATAATTAGATAAACAACCTATAAAAAGTCCTATAGTTTTTTCGCCTTGATTGTTTATAAAATCAGGATTAGAGGCTAAAAAACTTTTCTTAGCTAAAGAAGGCAATAAGCGGTCTTTTTTGATTAATGGTAGGCTAAATTTAGCTTTCATTCCTAAATTTTTATGTTGCAAGCTAAAAGCACAACTTTGAAAAACATAGCCTAATCTTGCTAAGATATCTAAAATCTTTCTGTGTCTTAAAAAAAAGAAAGCAAGCTTTTTATACCATGCTATGCCAAATTTTTGAGCTATATCAAAGCGCGCTTTTTCAATAGCACTATCTACTCTTAAATGACTTGGACAAACTTCAACGCAATTTGTGCATAAAAAACATGATTCGAAAGTTTTTTTAAGATTTTTATCAAGTTCTAGTTCTTGATTTTTATAAGCACTAATTAAATCCAAAAAACCACGAGGAGAAGTGCTCTCATCGCGGTTTATCTCGTGTATAGTACAAACTGGTATGCATTTGCCACATTTTACGCAAGCATTAGAAATTTCATTAACATTTAGCATATTAAACCGTTTTAGAAAATACTTTTTTGTCTTCGCTAATGCGTTTTAAATATTTATCAAAACACATAGCAATATTACGTATTAAAAGTACTCCTGTTTCATTAACCTTGATATGGTTTTTATCTATAGTGACAAATTCGCCAAGTTCTTCAAGTTCTTTTAAATCTTGTTTAAAATATTCAAAAAAATCAATCTTAAATTTATTTTCTATATTTTTTATATTAAGTGCAAAATTACTCATAAGTTCCATAATAACAGCTTTTCTTAATTCATCATCATCATCAAGCATAATACCTTTTTCACAAGGTAATCTACCTTCATCAATAGCTTTTTCATAACTTGGCATGTCTTTGAAATTTTGCATATAATGTCTTTGTCCTTCGCCTATACTTGTTAAGCCAATGCCAATTAAATCAGTTCCACCTTTTGTAGTATAACCTTGGAAATTTCTATGCAAGCTACCATTTTCTAAAGCTTTAAAAAGTTCATCTTGTGGTTTTGCAAAATGATCCATTCCTATCATTTTATAACCATTTTGAGTTAAAAATTTTTCACAGTATTCTAAAATCTGAAGTTTTACATCAGGGCTTGGTAATGTGCTTTCATCGAATTTTCTCATATTTTTTTTAAGCCAAGGCACATGTGCATAGTTAAAAATAGCAAAACGATCAGGATTGATTAGTAATGCTTTTTCTAAAGTTTGCTTAAAACTTTCTAGGCTTTGATAAGGAAGACCATAGATTAAGTCCATATTTACTGAGTTAATTCCCTTTTTTCTTACCATATCTACTGCATTTTTGGTTAATTCAAAAGGTTGAATTCTATGAATTTCCTTTTGAACCTTTTCATCAAAATCTTGCACGCCAAAACTAATACGGTTAAAACCATTTTGAATCAAAACATCAGCTTGTTCTTCATTTAAAAATCTAGGATCAATCTCACAGCTTACTTCACTATCTTGGGTAAAATTTGGAAAAATGCTTTTAATTTTTAAAATCAAACTTTGTAATTGTTTGGCGCAAAAGAATGTAGGTGTACCACCACCAAAATGCATTTGAGCTACTTCTCTTTGGGTATTGATGATATTTGCTAAAAGATCAAGTTCTTTAAAAAGATAATTTAAATATCTTTCTTTGCTTTCTTCTTTAGCAGTATATATTACATTACAACCACAAAAATAGCAAGCGCTTCTACAAAAAGGCAAATGAAAATACAAAGACAATTGTGCTTTTTGATCTTTTAAAATTTGTATATAATCTTCATATTTAAACTGAGTGTTAAATTCCACTGCAGTAGGATAAGATGTATATCTTGGGCCTGCTTTGGAGTATTTAACAAAGCTTTTATAATCTTTCATTTGGTTTTACCTTTTGCATCATTTCTTTCATGTTAATAAACAAATTAGGATGTTTAGCATGAATATTGCTAATTAGTTGATCTAAATCAATATTTACTTCTTTTACGCCTTTGGCAACTTGATGTTTAATCTCATCCATAGCAACCGTCCAAACATCGTTAAAATCAATAGGAATTTGTTGATAAATAGCCTTTTCTAATTTGAGTTCAAAATTATCTTTTTGCACCTCTTTGGCATTTTGTAAAAACTCAATTAGGGTTTTTACTGAAAACATAGTTTTAACTTCGCCATTTTCATCTACTATAAACCATGGTTCAGGTGCTAATTCATGGCCATTTTTTAAGCTTAATTTTTTTTCTTTTTCGTTTATATGAGTTAGATGAAATATGGTTTGATTGTGTTTTTCTATACCCAAATAATTTGATAATTCATTAATGATATCTTGAGAACTTTTTTTACTTAGACTATCCAATCTTACTCCTTGTTTAATAATTTTGCAATTTCTTTTGCATGATAAGTTATGATAAGCTTAGCTCCTGCTCTTTTAAATGCAAGCATAGTTTCAAGTACTATTTTTTCATAATCAATCACGCCTGCTTTTTGACCTGCTTTTAATAAAGCATATTCACCACTTACATTATACACACAAAGTGGAAGTTTGGAATGATTTGCTATATCTTTAACTACATCTAAATACGCAAGTGCTGGTTTAACCATCAAAATATCAGCACCTTGTTTTTCATCTTCTAAGCTCTCACATAAGGCTTCTTTACCATTAGCAAAATCCATTTGATAGGTTTTTCTATCCCCATAGCTTGGCGCAGAATCAGCCACATCTCTAAAAGGCCCATAATAAGCTGAGGCAAATTTAGTAGAATAAGCCATAATAGGTAAATTTTCAAAATCATTTTCATCTAAAGTTTTTCTTAAAGTTTCAATAATGCCATCCATCATACCGCTTGGTGCTATCATATCAGCGCCGTTTTCGGCATGAATTAGAGCTTGTTTGGCTGAAATTTCTAAAGTTAAATCATTATCCACGCTTTTGCTTTTTGGATCAATAATACCACAATGACCATGATCAGTATACTCACAAAAACAAAGATCGGTAATCACTACTAAATTAGGAAATTTTGCCTTAATAGCTCTTAGACTTGTAGCAATCAAACCATCATCGCTCAATGCATCACTTCCACAGCTATCTTTTTTAGAACTTTCTAGCACACCAAATAAAATAATAGCTTTAATGCCAAGACTAATTAGTTCTTCGCATTCTTTTAAAATTTCATCTAAGCTCATTTGAAACACACCTGGCATAGATGCGATTTCATTTTTAATATTAGTACCATTTACAACAAAAAGGGGGTAGATTAAATCATCTAAATTTAAAGTATTTTCTTTCACTAGACTTCTAATATTCTCATTTAGTCTTAATCTTCTAAAGCGTTTAAACATAAATTTCCTTTTTGTTTGTTAAAATTGCTTAAATTCTAGCATATTTTTTGTAAAAAGGTGAAGAAAATAATGACTATTCAAATTTCTGAAATAGCAAAACTTCCCACTCGTTTTGGAGAATTTAATATACAAAGTTTTAAAGAAAATGACAAAGAGCATCTTTGTATTTTTAAAGGAAAATTAGAAAAAGAAGTTAATATTAGAATCCATTCAGAATGTTTAACAGGTGATGTTTTAGGAAGTTTAAAATGCGATTGTGGTGAGCAACTTGACTTTTCATTAAAATATGTCCAAGAGCATGGTGGTATGGTGATTTATCTAAGACAGGAAGGAAGAGGCATAGGACTTTTTAATAAAATCAATGCTTATGCTTTACAAGATAAAGGTTTTAATACTATAGAGGCAAATCATCAATTAGGATTTAAAGCAGATGAGCGTAGTTATGAAATAGTAGATTTTATACTTAAACATTATAAGATTACTAAGATTAATCTTTTGACTAATAATCCTGAAAAACTTAGCTCTTTAAAAGGAAAAGTAAATTTAAGAATTCCTATTTTAATTGAAGCAAATCGTTTTAATAAAGATTATTTGGAAATTAAACATACGCAAATGGGGCATTTAAATTGAAAATTTATGAAGAGCAATTAAATTTTTTAAAAGATTTTGCAAATAAAGATGATTTCTACCAAAGAATCGCGCTTTATAAAGAGTTGTTAAAAAAATTTAATGCTGTGCATAATCTAACTCATCTTGAAAACATAGACGACAATATTATTGATAGTATAAAAATTTTAGACTATTGTGATTTGACTGATAAAAAAAAGATTGTTGATGTTGGAAGTGGGGCTGGTTTTCCTGCAATATTTTTAGCATGTATTTTGGAAAATAGTAATTTTTTTCTATTTGAGCCCAGTGTTAAAAAGGCTTCTTTTTTAAGAGTGATTAAAACTGAGCTTAATTTGATAAATATAAATATCATAAAAGAAAAATTACAAAATCATTTACCTTTCAAAGTAGATTTAATCACATCAAGGGCTTTGATGGATATAAAACCTTTGATTGAAATTTCAAATGGTTTTTATGATGAAAAAACTTCATTTTTGCTTTATAAAGGTAGTGATGTTTATGATGAACTACAAGGAATGAAAGATTATAAAATTTTCAACCGTGGTTTTAGAAATTATTGTCTTTTAAAAGTAAAGGAAAAGCTATGTTAATTTTTGGACATCCTTTGATAAATATGCAAAAATTTAGTCATTATGAAAATATTTTTATTAAAACCAATGTGAATTGTTTTGAATATGATGAATCGGTTATTAAAAATGCAAAAGATGAAAAAGTAGATTTTGGTATTTTTGTTAAAAACGAAGAAGAAATTTTACTTTCTAATGCATTGGGTGCAAAATACATTTTAATAAAAGATGAAAATTTGGCAAAAATTGCATCAAAGATGGCCGAGTTTTATATGTTTGATTCTAAAATTTTATTTTTGCTTAATACTTTAAAAAATAACCTGAAAAAAGCTTATGAATTAAATGTAGATGGAGTTTGCTTAAAATCCTTCATCAGCTAAACTAAACCC
>NZ_JAKMQQ010000013.1:0-37520 GCF_025771645.1 Campylobacter sp. IFREMER_LSEM_CL2256 | reverse complement strand
AATAATTAACTAAACCCTTAATGGGTTTAGTTTGATATAAAGGTGGGTTGATTAGTCATCAAATTTTTGACCTAAAATATTACCTTTAAAATCTGTATAAATTTCCATCATATTATTTGTTCTGAATTTATAACCATTAATTCTTTTATCTACTTCTACAATAGCTGCATTTGGTTGCGCTGCTTGTACTTTTGCAACAACTTCTTTTGGGATAAATCCTGTTGGAATGCCTTTGTATTTACCATCAACTTCTTTCCAGTCTCCATTAATGATAAAGTCAATTTCTGTTCCATCAACCAAATTTACTTCGTAAGAATCCACGTCTTGTTTTACATAACCTACATTTACTCCTTTAAAATGAGTGTTTAAAAACTCTTGAGCCTTTTGAGGTAAAGCACTTGGACTAACAATCATATCTGCAAACATAGAACTTGCACAAACCAAACTAGCCAACATTAATTTCATTTTCATTTTTTCTCCTTTAAATAAAAGTTGAAAGAATGATATTATTTGCTTGTGAAATTTGTGTGAATTTTAATTTTTAAAGCCAACTATCTTATTTTTATCAAATGAAGATTCTATTTCTTTTTCTATAGTATGTAAAAAATCACTCATTTTAAAAACACCATCTTTAGAAATAGCCGCTTTTAAAGCCGTATTTTTAACCACCATTACAATTTGAGCTCCACTTAATTCATATGAGGCTATTTTTTTTAAATCAAAACTACCTTCAAATTTAGCATTTTTAGGCAAAGCTTTTTGCCATATCATTAAGCGTTGTTCGTAATTTGGCTTTTTAAATTCTATTTTATACTCAAACCTTCTTGAAAAAGCCACATCTAAACTTTCTAAAAAATTAGTTGTTGCTATAATAACTCCACTAAAGCGCTCGATTTGTTCCAAAAAAATATTTTGCATTTGATTATGCATTTTATCAGCACCGCCACTGCTTTCTACTCTAGTACTTAAAAACTGATCCGCCTCATTTAAAAGTAAAATAGGGCTTTGCTTACTTGTTTGACAAAGCTCTTTATAAGCATCAAAAATCTTTCTTACATTTTGTTCACTCTCGCCCACATATTTACTTAAAATTTTCGAGCAATCAAAACTCAAAATGGATTTTTTCATAGCTTTTGCCATACTTAATGCACTCATAGTCTTACCCGTACCAGCAGGGCCATAGAAAATTATCTTAGCTTCTATATTTTTATTAGTTTTTATACCCCATTTATTTAATCTTTCTAAAACCTTTTTATCTTGTTGTTTTAATATACTTTCTAACAAATCTTTAGTACTTTGGGGCATAATAACATCATCTATATTGATATTTGGCTCGATTAGCTCAAAAATATCTTGCTCTTTAACCAAATTTTGAAGTTTAATTTTTTTATTTTTCTTTGGTTCTTTAAAATTAATAATTCTTTGTAAAATATCATCACTTAAATAAAAAATCTTAGCTATATCACCCAAAGAATTAACAAATTCATCATATTCTAAAAGATTTGAACTAAGTAGCTTAGAATCTTCTTCTAGCAAAGCTTTATTTTCTTGTTTTTGAGCCTCATCCTCGCTAATTAAATGAAGCAAAAAATTAAAATCTCTACTATAAGAATTTTCAGTATTTAGTAAATACTCTTCTTTTAACAAACTAATAAATATCAAGCATTCTTTATCATTTAAAGCATATTCTTTAAAAATCTCTGCTAAAACATTAGAAATTTTACTTTTCTTTAAACGCTCTTTAATGTATACTTCAAATATAGCTATATCTTTTTTAATATTCTTGCTTTGAGAGCTTTTAGCAAAAAAACGCAATCTTTGATAAAGCTCGATTTTAAAAAATTCATCTTTTAAATATGCAATATGATCTTCATAAATTTGATCTTGCATATAATCTTGTATGGTTTTATTTTCTAAGACTTGCAAGAAAACTTCACTTAAACTTAACTCACATTGTAGCAAATTTAAAAGCAAGCTTGAGTTTTTACTTGCTTTAAAATCAGAAAAAATTTGAACAATAAAACCTTTTTCTATAAGATTTTTAAGATCTTTTAAATGATCTAAATACTCATACTCATCATTTTTAAAAACTTCGCTAAGAAGATTATAAGCATTAGTACTTGCATTTGCCTGCAAATAATTTTTGCATAAATGCTTTAAGATTAAAATTTCATCTTCACTGCATTGTAAGTTTTTATAAATATTGCTTTTAAAAGTATCATTAAGAAAAAGTTTTAAATCTTTCATATTTTCCTTTATATTGACTTTATGCTAAATTTGATTTTGGATTTTTTATCATTAAAACTCATATTTTTATCACAAACCTCATAAAAAATATCATAATTTTTACTTACAATCTTTTGAGTAAAACCACAAGAAGTAGTTTGTTTATTTTTTCCATAAAAAATAGGTCTTTTGTAGATTAGATCTTGTAAAAAATCATCATAATATTCATTATTAAAAAATCTGTTATTAAAAAAAGTTTTTGCATAGCATATGCCATTAACACAAATTTTATCGCTAATTTTTAATTCAAGTAAGGCTTTAGAGGCGCTATAAAGCTCTAAACTTGTAAAATTTTTTCCCTCATATAAAAAACCATAATCAGCAAATTTAAACTCTGGAGTTTTTAAAATAACATAAGCACTTTGTGCTTGTGTTTTGCTTTTTAAAGCACAAGAGCTTAAAAAAACACACACAAAACACAAAAAAACTATTTGAAGTAAAGTTTTCATTTAAGGTTTTTAAAACTAAGATTAAGTTCTAAATTGAGTTCTTTTACTATTTTCATCACGCTTTGCAAGTCATCAATTTGCTTACCAACTACGCGAATTTCATTACCTCTAATGCTTGAAGCTACCTTTAGCTTACTATCTTTTATAGCTTTGTTAATCTTCTTAGCACTATCAGTATCAATAGCATCATTAACTTTTAAATTCAGTCTAAAATTTGCCCCACTTTCCCTGCTTAACTCTTTAATACCATTAGGGTTTATCCCTCTTTTAATAAGCTTTGAAATAACAATATCTTTTAACACTTCAAGCTTTGCTTCGCTAGAGCAAGTAAGCTTATAAACACTTTCTTTTTCATTTAACTCTATTTCACTTTTAATGCCCTTTAAATCATATCTACCATCAAGCTCTTTTTTAGCTTGTTCTAAAGCATTTTTTAACTCTTGCTTGTCAATTTCCCCGCTAATATCAAAACTATGTTCATTTGCCATTTTCTATAAACTCCTTAAGATTATTAAATACAATTTGGACTAAATTTTGTATGGATTCTTCACTTGCCCATGCCACATGTGGAGTGATAATTAAATTTTCTTTATTTTTTATACTAAGCAAAGGATGATTTTTAATCATAGGTTCTATTTCAAGTACATCAAGCCCTACTTTGATATTTTTCTCATTCATAACTTGAGCTAAATCTGCTTCATTGATGATTCCACCACGCCCTACATTAATCAAAATAGCCTCATCTTTTAAAAGCATTAGTTCTTTTTTACTTAATAAATTTTTTGTCTTATCATTTAAAGGTGCATGTATGCTAATTATATCACAAGTTTTTAAAAGCTCTTCAAGGCTTACTTTTTCATATTCATCATTATTATTAGTCCCTGAAGTAGAATAATAACAAATTTTAGAACCAAACATTTGAGAAACCCTAGCTACTTCTTTACCTATAGCTCCAAGTCCTATAATACCATGTTTTTTACCGGTTAAAGTATGCAAAGTCTTACTAAAATCACAAAACATTTTACTCTCACACCATTTGCCTTCTTTGCTCCATTTATCATAATATGGAATTTGATTTAAAAAAGCAAAAAGCAAAGCAAAGGTATGGCTTAAAACACTTTTTGTAGAATAACTAGCTGCATTTTTTACCACTATACCTTTAGAATTTGCATAAGCTACATCTATATTATTTACCCCTGTACCAAGTTGTAAAATAAGCTTTAGATTGGTGCTATCAATCACTTTTTTGTCAATGATGATTTTATTTATCATCACAACTTGTGCATTAGCTATTCTTGCAATAACCTCATCTTTAGAAGTTAAGTCATAACTTACAAACTCGCCAAGACTTTCAAAAACCGTTAAATCCGCTCCACCTAAGGTAGCAGCATCTAAGCATACTATCTTCATTAATCTTTTACTATATGTCCTACAAATTTAGAATAATTATCAAGTACCAAACCACCTTTTCTAAAACCTAATCCACAACCCTCATAAGCAAAGAAAACCCCTGCTTGGTAATAATCATTTTCATTTTTATTAAACTCAGCAAATTCTTGATATACAAAGCGATTATTTTGATAATCTCCCTTTGTTTCAAAACTTACATCTCCATTAGCTTCTATAATAGAAACATTGGCTCCTTCTCTACCAAAAACAGGTTTTTTAACACATTTTTTACCCACTAAAGGTTGATCGCTTGTTTCGAGCAATAAAGGATGATTTGGATAAAGCTCCCATAAAATTTTCATTATACCTTTACTTTGAAAAAGTAAAGTATAAGCAGGATTTAAAATGATTGCTTTTTGATTTTGCATGATTTGAGTTAAAAGCATAGCAAGCTCACCCTCTTCTATGGCTATACTTTCCCAAGGAATGAGTTTGAAAAAATACTCAAAATTTACATCATTTTTAAAAACACCTTCAGGCGAAAATTCAACCTCATCAATATAAGAAAACTCACTCTCAAAACCTGCTTCACTAGCAATGTGTGCTAAAAGTTTGGTTGTAATCATATCCTCATCACTGCCTGCAATTGAAGAAAATAATATCTTCCAACCTTCATAATATTTTTCAAACTCACTTACATCTTCTTCTAAAGTGATAAGTCTTTTAAAATTATCTTTTAAGGCTTCATATATATTATTAAATTGCGAGCTTTCATCTAGGTTATTTTGCTTTAAAATAGCCCATTGTAAAATAGCACTTTCAAATAAAGATGTTGGAGTATCAGCATTAAATTCTATTAGCTTTATAGGCTTACCATCAAGTCCACCTGCTAAGTCAAATCTACCATATAAATGCCAATGCACATCATTTTCCCAACTCATCTTAATCGCATCAACCAAATTAAAAGGAATTCCAAGCTCATCAAAACGATCATTATCAATCACTTCTTGCGCAGCAGCCACAAACATATCATAAAGTTCATTTACTGCTTCATAATATGCATTTGCTTCACTTTCTTTAACACAAACTAAATTAGAATCTAAATAATCACTTCCATCATTATCTGTATGCCATGAAAAGCCTATTTGATCTAAATATGATTTTTCTAAAGGATTTACTTTTAAAAAATTCATTTTACACCCTTAAGAGCCAAAAGAGCTAGAAGAACTTGAAGTAGCTTTAGAACCACCACCAAAAAAGCCTGATTTTTTCGCACTTGAGCTCGAAGTAGCACTTGTACTTGCTTTATTAAAACTATTTACACTTCTTTGATAAGCACTTTGATTTGAAAATGCTCCTCTTTGTTGATTTGCAAAATTTTGATTATTAAAAAGCTTTGAACCTATCCAGCTACCAAGTATAGCACCAGCTGCACTTGCAAGCAATGTTTCACCTAAAGAAAGTCCTCCGCTACTCATTTGAGCATTATTTGGATTTGTTAAATTTGAAGTACCATTGTCTATTTTAGCAGCTTCTTCTTGGATTAATTTATCCATTTCTTCTTTGCTTAAAACTCTTTCTGTGCCATCAAGTTGTTTTAAAACCACCCTAGTTTCATCACTTGGAAATTGATCTTTGATTTTGTATTGATTTGGAGCGGTTTCTTCAATGATAACAAAAGCACCTTGGGTATTTGCTGCTTGGCTTAATGCATTATTAGAATCATTTGTATTGTTGCTACACGCACTTAAAGCACCGCCACTTATAGCAGCAATACCGCTTATCATACTAAGCTTAAGTATAGTTTTTATATGTTTCATAATCTTTCCTAAATTTATAAGTTTAACTTAATAAGATTTTAACAAAAAAAGTATTAATAAAAATTAATTGCTTTAATTTATCATAATCATTAAATTACTACTTAAAATAAATACAGCAAAAGCAAAAAATATAAAAGCACTTAAATAATCAATAAGTTTTAAATTCTTTTGATAAATTCTTACCATGAAAGATTTTGAAAATAATAAAGAAATCAAAGAAAAGTAAATTATAGTTTCTAAGATCAAAACAAACACTAATATTATCAACATCCATCGCATTTGGGCAAAATCAAAACTTGCAAAAACACTAGCAAAATAAAAAATAACTTTTGGATTAGATAAATTTGTTATAACGCCACTTAAAAATGCAGATATATGAGTTTTTTGAACTTTTATATTACCTATTTTTGTATTTTTATAAATCCCATAAGCTAAATACAAAAGATAGCAAGCTCCAAAACTTGATAAAACGATTTGCAAAAATGGAAATTGATGAAAAATCACACTCAAACCAAGCATAGAAAGTATAATCCACACACTCATAGCCAAACTCACACCCAAACTTGCTTTTAAAGCACTTTTAATACCTTCTCTTAAAGCACAAGAACTTACTAAGAAAAAATCAGGTCCTGGTAAAATAAGTCCAAAAAAATGAATGATTAAAATCCAAAGAAACATAAAAATAATCGAAGAAAAGCCGAAAATTCGGCTTTTTGGTATTAGAGTCTTGACTCGTAGCGTCTAAGCATATAAAGTCTTTTAAGCATTTTTTTGCGTGCTGAAATTTTTTGTTTTTTGCGAATTTCAGTCATAGGCTCAAAAAATCTTCTTGCGCGAACTTCAGTAACAACTAGATTTCTATCTACTTGTTTTTTGAATTTTCTATACGCTTCTTCAAAAGACTCGTTAGGATGTACCTTGATTCCTGGCACGACCCTCACCACCTTTCGTTAAAAATTTGAAAGTTTTGATTATACCATAATTTTACTTGAAAATAAAATTTATTTTTGTAATAATTACATAAATAAAAATTAAACATAAATTCTTAATTAAGACAAAGTTTGGTTTAATTTTTCTAGTATTACAATTAAAAAAATATTTTACAAGGAAATCAAAATGAGTGCCTGTGTCACTAATTATACTAAGAAAAGATATATAGCTTATATCGTTTCCATGGTTATTTTCATTGCTTTGCCTTTTATCAAAATCAATGGAAATCATTTCTTTTTATTAAGTTTTGATCATAAAAAACTTAATTTATTTTTTATAGCTTTTGATACCCAAGAGCTTTATTTAATGCCATTTCTTATTATGGGTATGTTTTTAACCATACTTTTTGTTACTACCTTAGCAGGAAGAATTTGGTGTGCATGGAGTTGTCCTCAAACCATTGCTAGGGTTATTTATAGAGATTTATTGCAAACAAAAATATTTAAAATACACAAAAGCACAGCAAACAAACAAAAACAAGTAGATGGATTTTTTATCAAAAAAGCTTTAAGCATTGTGATTTTTTATCTTTTTTCTCTATTAATGATGAGTGCTTTTTTATGGTATTTTGTACCACCTGAAGATTTTTTTGTATATATTCAAAACCCTGCTGATCATTTATTGCTTTTGGGAATTTTATTTTGTGCTTCTTTAGCCTTTACTTTTGATATAGTGTATTTGGGCGAAAAATTTTGTGTTTATGTATGCCCTTATGCAAGAATTCAATCTGTAATGTTTGATAATAATACCGTTCAAGTTATTTATGATGATAAAAGAGGTGGAGTGATTTATGATGGGCATACTAAACTTTATCAAAAACCACCACAAGGTGAATGCATAGGATGTGAAGCCTGTGTAAAAATTTGCCCTACACATATAGATATACGCCAAGGAATGCAACTTGAGTGTATTAATTGTCTTGAATGTGCCGATGCTTGCTCGAAAATTCAAGCTAAATTTGATCGCCCTAGTTTGATTAATTGGACTAGTGCAAAAGCTATTGAAACAAGAGAGAAGGTAAAATATTTTAGATTTAGAACTATCGGATATTTAGTAGTTTTATGTGGTGTTTTTGCGGCTTTAGTTTTAATGGGAAGCAAAAAAGAAAATATGCTTTTAAATATTAATCGTTCTAGCGAGCTTTATCAAATTAGAAAAGCGCATGATGGAGAATTAATTATTAGCAATGCTTATGTATTTTTATTCCAAAACACTGATAATAAAGCTCATGAGTATTATTTTGATGTGAAATTACAAGGCATTGATGATGGTTTAGAAATCATTAGACCAAAAAAACCTTTTAAATTAAAAGCTGGAGAAAAAGATAAACAAATAGTTGTACTAAAAGCTACTAAAAAACTAGCTGATAATGATAGAAAAGATACAGTGATACCTTTAACTATTAAAGCATATGCGCTTGATGATAAAAATATCATAATCACAAGAGAAAGTAATTTTGTCTATCCTAAAAACTCAATTATAGAGCACAAAAAACACCAATGATAAAAAAACTTTCTTCAAAATCTCAAGCAAGGCTTGAAAAAATCAAACAAATTGCTGCGGAGTCGTTTTTAGAAAACGGCTACGAAGCAACTAATCTTAAAGATATTATCAAGCAAGCTGGTGGTTCATTTTCTTGTGTATATGAGCATTTTAAAAGTAAAGAAGGTTTATTTGAAGCGGTTTTAAATGATTTTGCAGAAAATCATTTTCTAGCTATTTTGAAAAAAAATATGCAACTTTCACCCAATGCTAATTTAGAAGAATTTTTACATCAATTTGCTAAAGCTTATTTGGGAATTTTTAATGACGCTAAAACCATAGCTATAGTAAGGCTTTTATATTCTGAAATTTATAATGAAAAATTTGATTTTGGGAAGTGGTTTAAAGGAAGCAATAGAAAAGAAGTAGAATATGTTCTTCAAAAAAGATTTGAAGAAGAAAATAATGAAAATTTAGCCAAAAATGCTGAATTTTTAAGCTATACATTTTGTGCTATGCTTAGGGGAACCTTTTTTATACAAAGTACTTTTGAAAATAAGGTTTTAATGAGTAAAAAAGAGCAACAAAATCATGCAAAAAAAGTTGTTAAGCTTTTTACTCAAGGAATTGTTAATTTTAATTAACCAAAGATTGATAGAATAACAATCATACAATTTTGTAATATAAATTACTTTTTTAGCTAAATAAATAATTTAAGGAAACCAATGAAAACAAAACTTTTAACTCTAGCTTGTGCCTCGCTGATATTTGTAGCATGCTCAAATGATAAAAACGCACAAGTTAAACAACTCCCTCCTCAACCTGTAAGTATTATGACTATGCAAAGTGCTAATTTACCTTTAGAATTTACTTATCCTGCAAGATTAAGCACTGAGTTAGATGTGGTGATCAAGCCTAAAGTAAGCGGTGAAATCAAAGCAAAATATTTCAAAAGTGGCCAAGCTGTTAAAAAAGGTGATAAGCTTTTTCTTATAGAGCCTGATAAATACCAAGCAACTGTAAATATGGCTTATGGAGATGCTTTAGTCGCAAGAGCAAATTTTGATGATGCTGAAAAAAATTTCAAAAGAGATCAAATTCTAATAGAAAAAAATGCTATTTCACAAAAAGAATTTGATGCAAGTTTGGCTAAATTTAATTCTACCAAGGCTAATTTAGAAAGTGCTAGAGCAAAGCTTGCCAATGCAAGATTAGACTTAAAATACACCGTGGTAAGCGCTCCATTTGATGGGGTTTTAGGAGATGCGCTAATGGATGTGGGTGATTATGTAAATGCTTCATCAACTGAGCTTGTACGCATTACAAACATTAACCCAATCTTTGCAGACTTTTATATTTCTGATGTAGATAAAATCAATATGAATAAAAATATTCAAAGTGGCAACTGGCAATTAGAAAATATCCAAGTGCAAGCTAATGTTGGTGGTGAGCTTTTCAATGGAAAATTGTATTTTATAGATAGCGTTATAGACACTCGTAGTGGTGGAGTAAAAGCAAAGGCTATTTTTGATAATAATAACTCAAGCTTAATGCCTGGTTCTTTTGCAAATGTTCATGTTGGTGGTTTTGTTCAAAAAGATGGTTTTGAAATTCCTCAAGCTGCACTTTTACAAGATGATAGTGCTACTTATGTTTATACCTTAGCAGATGGAAAAGTAGTTAAAACTATTGTTAATGTTATCTATCAAACTTCTGATAAAGCAATCATTGATAAGGGCTTAAAAAATGGCGATAAAGTAATTTTAAATAACTTCAAAAAAATCCGACCTGGTGCAAGCGTTAGCGTAATGGAGAATAAATAATGTTTTCTAAATTTTTTATAGAAAGACCTGTATTTGCTTCTGTTGTAGCTATTATCATTTCTTTAGCAGGGATTATAGGGCTTTATTCTTTACCTGTAGAACAATACCCTTCTCTAACTCCACCCGTTGTAAAAGTAAGTGCAAATTACTCAGGTGCTGATGCTCAAACAGTGGCTCAAACAGTGGCTATTCCTCTTGAAGACGCAATCAATGGAGTTGAAAATATGATTTATATGGATTCAACTTCAAGCTCTTCAGGTGATATGAGTTTAAGTGTGTATTTTAACATAGGTACAGATCCTGACCAAGCAACAGTTGATGTTAATAATAGAATTTCAGCTGCTATGGCAAAACTACCTGAAGATGTTAAAAAAACCGGTGTTAGTGTAAGAAAAACTGGCTCAAGCATTTTAGAGGTTGCTACTTTGTATTCTCCTGATGGTTCTATGGATTCACTTGAAGTATATAATTACGCTGCATTAAATATCTTAGATGATCTTGCCAGGGTTCCTGGTGTGGGTAATGCTGTAGCTATTGGCTCAAGAAATTATTCTATGAGAATTTGGCTTAATCCTGATTTATTAAACAAATACCAAGTTACTGCAACTGATGTTATCGCTGCAGTTAGTGAGCAAAATGCTCAATATGCTACTGGTAAGATAGGTCAAGAGCCTGTGGTAGAAAGATCTCCTTATGTGTATTCAGTAACTATGCAAGGAAGGTTAAAAAATACCAAAGAATTTGAAGATATTATCATAAGAGCAAATAGCGATGGCTCTTTTTTAAGACTTAAAGATGTGGCTGAAGTTTCTTTGGGCTCAAGAGAATATACATTCAATGGTAGATTAAATGGAAATGATGCAACTCCTATTTTGATTTTCTTACAAACTGGAGCAAATGCAGTAAGTACAGCTGAATTAGTACAGAAAAAATTTGAAGAACTTTCTAAAAGTTTTCCTGAGGGCTTAGCTTATAAAGTGCCTTATGATACAACTATATTTATTAAAGCTTCTATTAAAGAAGTGGTAAAAACTTTTTTTGAAGCACTTATTTTAGTTGTGATTGTAATGTATTTATTCTTAAAAAATTTCCGCTCAACTATCATACCTATGATTGCTGTGCCTGTTTCTATTTTAGGAACTTTTGCAGGATTATATGTCTTAGGCTTTAGTATTAACTTACTTACACTTTTTGCTTTAGTTTTGGCCATTGGTATTGTTGTTGATGATGCGATTATTGTGGTTGAAAATATCGATAGAATCATGCATGAAGATCCAAATATAAGCATAAAAGAAGCAGCTATTAAAGCCATGGATGAAGTTGCTGCACCTGTTGTATCTATCGTTCTTGTACTTTGTGCAGTATTTATACCTGTTTCATTTATATCTGGCTTTGTGGGAGAAATTCAAAAACAATTTGCTATAACCCTTGCAATTTCAGTTACAATTTCAGGTTTTGTGGCTTTAACTCTAACTCCTTCTTTGTGTGCGATTTTTTTAAGAAGAAATGAGGGTGAACCATTTTATTTTGTGAAAAAATTTAATGATATTTTTGATTGGTCTACTGAAGTTTTTGGAGCCGGAGTAGCTTATATACTTAAAAGAACTGTACGTTTTGTTATAATATTTTTTCTTTTAATAGGTGGTTTATATGGATTATTTAAATTAGTACCAAACTCACTTGTTCCAGCTGAAGATCAAGGAAATTTTTTAACTATTGTTAATCTACCTGCAGCATCTTCTCTTAATAGAACTACTCAATCCATGGATGCTATGGCAGAAGAACTACGCAAAAATGAAAACATAACAAATATTGTAGGTCTTATAGGTTACGATCTTTTCACAGGCTCTTTAAAAGAAAATGCCGGTGCAATGTTTGTGAATTTAAAAGATTGGAACGATAGAGATACTAGTAGTTTTGATTTAACAGGAATGTATAACAAACAATACTTTTTAAATCCAAATTTCCAAACTTTCTTTGTTAATCCACCGCCAATCCAAGGCTTAAGTTTAACTGGTGGTTTTGAAATGTATGCACAAAATCGTGGTGGTAAAAGCTATGATGAAATTCAAGCGGATGTAAATAAATTAGTTGAAGCAGCAAACAAACGTCCTGAACTTAACAACGTAAGAACAACGCTTGATACTAATTTCCCGCAATTAAAATTAGAAATTGATCGTGATAAAGTAAAACTTTATGGTTTAAATTTAGCTGATGTATTTAGCACACTAAATGCTACTATAGGGACTTATTATGTAAATGATTTTTCTATGCTTGGGAAAAATTATCGTGTAAATATTAGCGCCATTGGAGATTTTAGAAATACACAAAATGCTTTAAAAAACATCTTTGTTAGAGCAAAAGATGGTTCTATGATAGCCTTAGATAGCGTTTTAACACTTCATAGAGGGGTTGGACCTGATGATGTAAAACGCTTTAATATGTTCCCATCAGCACTAGTGCAAGGCGATCCTGCTCCTGGTTATACTTCAGGACAAGCAATTGATGCTATTGCTCAAGTTGCTAAAGAAACTTTGGGAGAGGATTATTCTATTGCTTGGACAGGTTCAGCTTATCAAGAAGTTACAAGTAGTGGTGCAGGTCAAGTAGCTTTTGTACTAGGACTTTTATTTGTATTTTTAATCCTAGCGGCTCAGTATGAAAGATGGCTCATGCCTTTAGCGGTAATCACTGCTGTACCTTTTGCGGTATTTGGTTCTTTACTTCTTGTATGGCTTAGAGGCTTAGAAAATGATATATATTTTCAAACAGGGCTTTTACTTTTAATAGGTCTTTCAGCTAAAAATGCCATTTTGATTGTTGAGTTTGCCATGGAAGAACATCTTAAAAAAGGAAAGAGTATTTTTGATGCTTCTATTAGCGCAGCAAAATTAAGATTTAGACCTATTGTAATGACTTCATTAGCATTTATTTGTGGTATTTTACCTTTATACTTTGCTTATGGAGCAGGAAGTGCAAGCCGTCATGCAATAGGCACAGGTGTCATAGGGGGTATGATAGCAGCTTCTACTATAGCCATTTTCTTTGTACCTTTATTTTTCTATTTACTAGAAAGTTTTAATAAATGGCTTGATAAAAAAAGAGGTAAAATCAATGCGTAAGTTAATAATTTTTGCAAGTTGTTTTTTAATAACAGCTTGTAGTTTAAAACCAAATTTAGAAATCAAAGATGTAAATTACACTAAAAGTTTAGATCAAAACATTAGCATTAATAAACAATGGTGGAAAGCTTTTGATGATAATTATTTAAACACCTTAGTCAATCAAGCTTTAAAAAACAATAACGACTTGCAAATTGCATATATGAATTTACAAAAAGCTTATGAAACTTTAGGTATAGCAAGAAGTGATTTACTTCCTAAGCTTGATGGAAGTGCTAGTGGAGCAAGAGGAAAAACTAGCATTAATGCTCCAAGCAACAAAAGCAATGAATTTGTCTATGGTAATGATTTTAACATGGGTTTAAATTTAAGCTATGAAGTAGATTTATGGGGCAAATACAGAGATACTTATGGTGCTTCAAAAGCAAAATTACAAGCTAGTGAGTTTGACTATGAAAGTGCGAGATTAAGCTTAATTTCTAATGTAGTAAAAACTTATTTTAATCTAGCAAGCTTAAGCGAGCAAGTAAAAATTTTAGAAGAAACAACCCAAAGTTATCAAAAAACTTATGAGTTAAAATTAGAGCATTTTAAACTTGGAGTAATTAGTGAGTATGAGCTTAACAAATTTAAAGCTGAGCTTGAAAATTCAAGAGTTTTACTCACAAATGCTAAAATTCAAAAAGAAGCTAACACCAAAGCTTTAAAAATCTTAACTTCAAATGATATTGATGATATACTTTATAATAGCATAGAGTATAAAAAAATAGGACAATACGAACTTAGCATACCTGAGGGCATTGGCAGTGAAATTTTACTTCAAAGACCTGATGTGCAAGCTAGTTTAAAAACTTTAGAAGAAAAAAACTATCTTGTTGGAGTAGCTAGAACTGCATTTTTACCAAACCTTTCTTTAACAGGACTTTTGGGCTTTCAAAGTAATGATTTAGATCTTTTAGTCAAACATGGAAGCAATACTTGGAACGTAGCTGGAAATTTTGCAATGCCAATTTTTCATTGGGGTGAGATTATGAATAATGTTAATATTGCAAAACTTACCAAAGATGAAGCATTTTTACAATATGAAAATACCTTAAAAACAGCCTTTGGGGAAATAAGACTTGCTTTATTTAACCGCCAAAGCTATTATGAAAATGAGCAAAATTATAAAAATTTATTTCTAGCTCAAAGTAAAATTTATGAAATTTCTACCTTAAGATATGAAAATGGTGTAATTAATTTAGCTGATTTTTTACAAGATCAAAGAAATTACTTAAATGCTAAACTTTCTTATACTAACTCATCTTATGAACTTGCAAATTCTATCGTAGATGTTATGAAAGCTTTTGGCGGAGGATTTAACGCTAAAGAAGAATCAAAAGAAAACATCAAAGCTATGGAAGAAAACTTAAAGGAAAACTTTTATAACAACTAAGTCTTTAAGGCTTAGTTGTTAATGCATTTGAATTTGAATTCTTTGATTAAAATTATTATTTCCTCTATCTTTTGGGCTATTATGCTCAAAACGATAACGCATACTGCCTGAAACATTAACATCTTGGAAAATTTCATCTAAAGGCGCAGAATTTGACACACTTATAAGTCCTAGTAAAAATACAAAAAATGCTATAAAAATCTTTTTCATTATAAAGCCTTTGTAAAAATATGATACAATTATAGTCTTTTTAAATAACTACAAAATGAAAATTTAGGAAAAATATGAATTTTTTACAAAACTTAGCTCTTTCTTACTCACATAAAGCTATGCAAAAATCTTTAGAGAATGGTTTTGATGTGAAACTTTTAAAAGAAGGACAAGAAAAAAAAGTTAATCCAAAAAAATCTTATATGCTTTATGCTCACATACCATTTTGTCATACTTTTTGCCCATATTGTAGTTTTCATAAGTATTATTACAATGAAGATTTAGCAAAAAGATATTTTGAAAGTTTAAGAGAAGAAATCAAACAAATCAAAGATAAAGGATTTGATTTTACTTCTATGTATGTGGGTGGTGGTACTACTTTAATCAACGAAGAAGAGCTTGCTAAAACTTTAGAACTTTGCAAAAAATTATTTAACATCAAAGAAATTTCTTGTGAAACCGATCCAAACCATATTGACCCGAAAAAATTAGAAATGTTTAAAGGGCTTATAGATCGTTTAAGTTGCGGTATACAAAGTTTTGATGATGATACTTTAAAAAAAGTAGCAAGATATCATAAATTTGGTTCAAGTAAAGAACTTCAAGAAAAACTTTCTAAAGCCATAGGTGTGCTTCCTATTATGAGTCTTGATTTGATTTTTAATTTTCCTTCTCAAACCAAAGAGCAATTACTCAATGATTTAGAAATAGCCAAGAGTTTAAAACCTCAACAAATCACAACTTATCCTTTGATGAAATCCAATTTAACCAAAGATAATATCGCAAAAACTTTAGGAGTAAGTTTTAAAGATAATGAATTTGAGTTTTATAAAATCATTGTAGATTTTTTCAAAGATTATGAAAGAAATAATGCATGGTCATTTTCTTTAGAAAAAAGTAGCTTTAATGATGAGTATGTAAGTAGCCATCATGAGTATTTAGGCGTTGGAAGTGGGGCTTTTAGCTTTTTAGATGGAGAACTTTTAATCAATGCTTTTAATTTAAATGATTATTCTAAACTCATCAAAGAAAAACAAAATGCAAATATTGCTAAAGCTAATTTTGGTAAAAAAGAAATCATCAAATATGTCTTTTTAACCGAAATGTTTACTGGTAAAATAGAGATTGATAAATTTAATAAAACTTTAGATTGTAATTTAGAAAAAGATCTTTTCATCGAACTTTTAGGCCTTAAACTAAGTAAAGCTATAAAAAAAGAAAACAATACTTTATATACAAGTGAATTTGGACGTTATTTGTTTATGGTCTTGATGAAAGATTTTTACACAGGTATGGATTTAGTGCGTGCTGTATTTAGAGATGATAAACGCTTACAAGATAAAGAACGCATTAATATCATGCAAGAAAATGTTGATCCACTTGATTTTAAAAGTATGGAGTTTAAAGGATAAAAAGCCTTAAAAAAGGCTTTTTACTAAAGCGGTCTTACCACCATCATAATAGCGATGATTATAAATAATATCGTTGGAATTTCATTATAAGCTCTAAAGAATTTCCCACTTTTTTTACAAGTATCATTTTGAAGTTGTCTATAATAATAATAATTTTGCAAATGATAAATGATTAAAAGTAAAGCACAGGTTAATTTAGCATGCATATATCCACCTACCATTAACACATCTTTATTAGCCATCATCATTAAGCTTCCAGTGATTGCAGTAGCTATCATAGCAGGAGTTTGGATATAAAAATACAATTTTCTTTCTTGAATTTTCACCACTTCCACAAAGCCTTTATTGTCTTTATGCTCTGTGTGATAGACAAAAAGTCTTGGCAAATAAAACATTCCAGCCATCCATGAAACAAAAGCCAAATAATGCACCATTTTAATCCATAAATACCATTCATTCAAAAAATCTAACATTTTTCTCCTTTTTTATTAAAAATTTCTTTTATTAAAATCAAAGCTACGCTAATGTTAATCATCACATCAGCAAAATTAAACACAGCAAAATTAAACCACTTATGCCAAAATACAAAATCCACCACGCCTATATGCACAAAGCGATCAAGTAAATTTGAACACCCAGCAGATAGCATAATGGCAAAAGCGATCAAATGTGTTTTAAGAAACTCTTTTTGATAAAGCAAATACCCAAACAAAGCCAAAATAAAAACAAGCTGTATGTATTTTAAATACTCTCCTAAAAATGCAAACATTGAAAAGGCCACACCGGTATTATAGGTTAAAACTAAATCAAAAAATTCACCCTTATACTCAAGCCCTTGTAAAAACAAATACTTGCTTGCTTGATCTAGTATAAAAATCAAAGCAAAAACAAGCCAAAATTTTAAAGACAAGATTTTAAGCATTCAACGCTTTCATAAAAAAGCTTTCCACAACTTTCATTTCTTTTTCTAAAAGCTTAATGTCTTTTGCTTCAAGCAATAAGCGTATTAAATTTTCTGTACCTGAATACCTAAACAAACTAGCAATTCCTTTTTTTTCTAAATCTTTTTTCAACTCTTCTAAACCTGCAAGCTTGCTTAAGTCTTTTTTCTCTGAAATTTTAAGATTATGCAAAAGTTGTGGATAAGGCTTAACTTGATTTAAAATTTCACTTGCGCTTTTTGCTTCACTAAGCATTAAAGCACTAAATTGTAAAGCAGCTACCAAACCATCTCCAGTTTTTGCATAGTCACTAAAGATAATATGCCCGCTTTGTTCCCCACCAAAATTTCCACCACATTCTTTGAGTTTTTCAAGTACATATTTATCGCCTACATTGCAAGTTTCATGTGTGATTTTATGTTTATTTAAAAACTCTTTTAAAGCACCATTACTCATTATAGTACTAACCACGCTTGATTTTAACTTGCCTTGTTTTTTCAAAAATAAAGCTAAAACACCCAAAAGACTATCTCCATGAGCCACTTCGCCTTTTTCATCCACAACAACCAAACGATCTGCATCCCCATCAAAAGCAAAGCCCACATCTGCTCTAAATTTCTTTACTTCCAAAGCTAAATTTAAAGGATGTAAAGCCCCACAATTTTCATTGATATTTAAACCATTTGGCTTATCATTGATCACAATTACATCTGCACCAAGTTCTTTAAAAACCGTAGGTGCTACCTTATAAGAAGCCCCATGAGCCACATCTAAAACAACGCGCAAAGATTTTAAAGTCAGCTCTTTAGGAAAAGAATTTTTTATAGAAACAATATATCTTCCTATCACATCATCAATTCTTTTTGCTTGACCAATTTGAGATTTTGTTGTTCTTGCTTCTTCTATGAGTTTATCATTAAAATAAATTTCTTCTATTTTTGCTTCTGCTTGCTCATCAAGTTTATTGCCGTGTGCATCAAAAAATTTAATACCATTATCATAGTAAGGATTATGCGAAGCTGATATCATAATCCCTGCATCACAACGCATATCTTCAGTTAAAAACGCAATAGCAGGTGTTGGCATAGGACCTATTTCTATAACATTATAACCTATAGAAGTAAGTCCTGAAACGATAGCATTTTCTATCATATAACCGCTTCTTCTTGTGTCTTTTCCTACCAAGATATTATTTGTAAGGGCTTTGTCTTTAAAATAAATTCCAGCAGCCATAGCCAAACGCATAGCTAAAAACGAATCCAAAAACTCCCCTGCTTTACCGCGTACTCCATCTGTTCCAAAAAGTTTCATTTTTTTACCTTTGATTTTAAATAGTGCAATTATAAGAAAAAAAGTTAAGTAATGTATAAATGTAAGAATTTTATAAGCATTAGTTAGTAATAAAAATATATAATTTTTAAAATTTCACTTAAGGAAAATGAATGAAAAAAATCATCGCAGGGGTTGTAGTAGTTGTTTTATTAGTTATAGGGTTTTTTGCCTCAGCTTCTTACATTAACACTATCAATGGAAAAATATTTGCTCAAATGAGTCAAGATACACCATATTACAGCGTTGAAGATGCTAACTATACCAAAGGACTTTTAAATTCCAAAGGAAGTTTTATAGCAACACTTAATGACTTACCTTATAGTTTTAAAGTGAATGTAGATTTTTCTAATAATTTTTTTGCAAGTAATAATGCCATCGTTTCTATTTTAAATGAAAATGAAGACTTAAAAGGCATTTTCCCAAATGAAGAAATCTTTAAAATATTAGTTAGTGCAAAAGGTGGAGACATTAACATCAATGCAAAAATAAACGATATTAATTTTACCCGCAATGATACAAATTTAGTTTTAAATAATACATCTTTTAAGATTACAGGTTCTGAGGAATTTGTAAAAAATATGGAACTTAATCTAGGTTATGTTTTATTAGAACAACTATCTCATGAAGAAAAATTAGAAGCAAAAAATATCAAAATTTCTGAATTTCCTATACAAAAATTAAGTTTTAGTGATATTTTTAGCCCTAGTAGAAATAGTGAGCAAAATATAAGCATTGATAGTGCTAATTTTATAAGTTCTATTGCTTTTGACTTTGATAAATTAAAAATTTTTGCAAAAACAGCTCAAAATGCTCAAAACGATTATGATAGTGTTTTAAAACTAGATTTAGCTAAATTTAACCTTGTAAATGAAAACTTTATGCTAAATAACATTAACTTAGATATGAATTTTAACAATCTTTCTAAAAAAGCTTATGATAGCTTAGTGCAAAATTCAAACACTGATATTTTTTCTATGATGCTTTTAGCAAGTCAGTTTTTAAAAGCGAACCCACAAATTATCTTAAATAATCTAAGCTTTGAAAAAGAAGGTAAAAAATTTGACGCAAATGGGCAAACTATTTTCACTGAAAATAATATAAAATCACAATTTCACGCAAACACTGAAATTCTTCCTAGTCAAATTTGGCCTGATTTTGCAAATTTTGATACTTATTTTGTAGATAATAATGGCTCTTATGTGCTTGATTTTATCTATGATGATTCTAATAAAAGTGATGTTACAACTATCATTAATGGAGAAAGACTTACCATAAATCCACAATGACAAATTTAAGCTTAACTTTTCGTCCTAAAACTTTAGATGAGGTTTTAGGACAAGAAAATTTAGTAGAAATTTTTAAAAAATTCATACAAGTTTCAAAACTCCCTCATAGTGTATTTTTTGGGCCAGCAGGTTGTGGGAAGACTTCTTTTGCAAGGGCTATAGCGTATGAGTATAAACTAGATTTTTATGAGTTTGATGGAGGGAATTTTAAACTTGAAGAGCTTAGAAAAATACTAAGTAATTATGAAAATTCTTTATATAAACCTTTGATATTTATCGATGAGGTGCATAGGCTTTCAAAAACCCAACAAGAAATGCTTTTAATCCCTTTGGAAAATCAAAAATGCCTTTTCATAGGCGCAAGCACTGAAAACCCTTACTTTACTTTAACTTCAGGCATAAGAAGCAGAAGTATGCTTTTTGAATTTAAAGGTTTAGAGTATAAAGACTTAGAAAAACTTGCCACAAAAGTGCAAGAAAAACTCCAATGTAAAATCGATGATGATGTCAAAGACTTTTTAATCACTTCTAGTGCAAATGATGCAAGAAGTTTTTTAAATTTATGTGAATTTGCTTTGGCTTTAGATAGCACTCATATCACGCTTGAAACTTTGAAAAAATTAAGAGCAAATGTTTTAAGCGATGGCACTTCAAGTAAAGATACACACTATAAACTAGCTAGTTCTATGATAAAAAGCTTAAGAGGAAGTGATGTAGATGCGAGTTTGTATTATCTTGCGAGGTTGATTGATGGGGGCGAAAGTGCGGATTTCATCGCTAGAAGATTAGTAATATTTGCAAGTGAAGATATTTCAAATGCAAATCCACAAGCACTTAATCTAGCCACAAGCACACTCATAGCAGTAAAAAACATAGGCTATCCTGAAGCTAGGATCATCTTAGCTCAATGTGTGGTATTTTTAGCAAGTTCGCCTAAGTCAAACTCAAGCTATCTTGCTATAAATGAAGCGCTAAATTATGTGCAAAACAATCCTGCGTTAAAAATACTTCCTTATCTTGATAATAACAACCCTCAAAGAAAAAACTACCTTTACCCGCATGATTTTGGTGGCTGGGTTAAGCAAAGATATCTAGAAAAAGATTTGAAATTTTATTATAGCAAAGGCATAGGTTTTGAAGCACAGCTAGACTTATGGCTAAATGATATGAAAAAAGTTAAAAAGTGATTTTAAGCACAATGTAAAAATATTTTTATATAATTTTCATTTTTTGGTTCCGTAGCTCAGTTGGTAGAGCACCACCTTGACATGGTGGTGGTCGTTGGTTCAAGTCCAATCGGAGCCACCATTTTTTATTTCTTTCGATCAATTCATTACATATATTTTAATAAATTTGTAAATTCTTGGATTTCTTTTTCTTGATCTAAAATGATTTTTTTCGCTATATCAGTGATAGTTTTGTCTTTAGAATAAAATAAAATTTGTTTTGAAGCATCAACCGCACCTTGATGGTGTGCTATCATCGCTTCTAGAAAGTCTTTATTGATGTTTTTGCTTTCTTTAACCGAACTCATTAAAATCATCATTTTTTGCATTAACTCTTTTTCTTCTTGAACAAATTTTTTATAAGTTTCTTCATCAATTTGAGTTTTTGTATAAAGATTTTTATCTAGAATTTCTTGAAATTCTTGAATTTCTTTTTCTTGAGCTTTGATGATATTTTGAGCGATTTTTTTCATCTCTTCACTTTTTGTATGTTCTAACAAAATCTTAGATGAGTCAATAGCACCTTGATGATGTGGAATCATATTAGCTAAAAAATCTCTTTCTATATCATTGCTTTGTACTAAAGGATTTTTCATCATAGGTTCATGCATACTCATCATGATTTGTGATGAAATACTTCTAGAAGCTCCATGATGAGCATGATGAGAATTTGCAGCAAATAAAGCACTTGCTAAAACTAAACTTGAAACTATAGTTTTTATTTTCATTTTTTTCCTTAAACTTTTAACTTAAAATCAAAAATATATAAAAATATCACAAACTAAAATTAACAAAAAAATTCAATTTTTTTTTGTTATAATTTATTTAAAAATACACAAGGATGGAAAATGCTTAGAGAACTACTTGAGATAAAAAAAGAAATGGAACCTATAATTCATGATTGTTCAGTAAAAATTCAAGTAGCCGCAAGAGAAGTAATCGTAAGAAAAAGAGAATATGAAATTTATGGGCCTATGATAGATAGAGTATATCTTGATAATGCCATTTATATTAAAATTTTTGGTAGTGGGCGTGATACAAAAAGCACAAAAGTAGATATTAAAAACGGCCTATATATGGTGTATGTAGCTCCTGATAAACCAACTAATCAAGAAATCATGAATAAACTAAAAATCGCATTTGAAAGTATAGATAATAAATTCATTTCAAGAATTTTAGAACTCAATAGAAGAATGAAAGAAGTGATTAATAAAACCCAAGCAACCCTAGCAAAAGCATCAAATATGAATGTTTTAATAGAAACTAATCTAGGCGAAGCAAGTGCTGCACATAAGTTTGTAATCACTATCAAGTATCTAAAAGATAATCAAAAATTAGAATTAAAAAATTCAAAATCTGCAGGTAGCTTTAGAGATACCAAAAATCACATCAACCTAGTAGTAGAAAAAAGCACTGATTCAGCTATATGTGAAAAACTTTTACATGATGTTGAAATTTATTTTATAGGAAATGGAAAATAAAATTACTTTTTCACTCTCAAATTTGCTAAATGCGTCAAAGCCACTGCGATAGCATCTGTGATATCAAGTGGCTTAATATCTTTTGAAATTCCAAGCAATCTTTTCACCATAAAAGCTACTTGTTCTTTAGTAGCTTTTGCTTTACCTGTTACGGTTTTTTTTACTTGCAAAGGTGTGTATTCTGCAAATTCTCCATGGGTTTGTAAGATTTTTAAACTCAAAGCTCCACGAAATTGTGCTAGTTTTAAAACCGTTTTTGGATTATAAGCAAAAAATATATCTTCTATAGCTACCTCATCAAATTGATGATTTTTAAAGATTAAATCAAGTCCTTCACATAATTCTGTGATTTGATACTGCAAATCATTAGGTTTGATTTTGATAAGACCTGCTTCTATGAGTTGATTTTTATTATTAATTCTTTCTACAATAGCATATCCACAATACCTAGAACCAGGATCTATCCCTAAAACTTTCAAACTTTTCACCTTTTTATTCACATAGATGTGAAATTTAAATTTTTATGTGAATAATTTTAACCATTTTTTATAAAAAATAAGCTAGAATTTTAAGTTTTACATCATAATTTATAAGAAAAATAATGAATATAAAAGATTTTTTACTTGAGTTTAAAACTGAAATTAGCAATAACGAATACAATACTTACATTTCTCACTTACAATTTAGTGAAAAATTAAGTAAAAATAATATCTTAGTATTTATTGCACCAAATCATTTTTTGGCTAAATTTATACAAACAAAATACGCACAAAAATTAGCTTATTTTTATGAAGTAAAAACAGGAATTAATCCTCAAGTTAAAATCATTACAAATGATCAAAAAGTAGAGAAAAAACATTTTTCTACAGATATTTCACAGATTAAATTTCAAAGCACTATTTTAAATCCTTCTTTTACTTTTGAAAGTTTTGTTGTAGGAGATTCTAATCAATTTGCCTATGCAACCTGCAAAGCTATTACCGATAAAAGCAAACTTGGAAAATTATACAACCCTATCTTTATCTATGGCCCTACAGGACTTGGAAAAACTCACTTGCTCCAAGCTGTCGGAAATGTGTGTTTGGATAATGGATATAAGGTTATTTATGCTACAAGTGATAATTTTATCAATGATTTTACCATGCATTTAAATAACAAAACCATGAGTAAATTCCATGAAAAATACAAAAATTGCGATGTTTTACTCATCGATGATGTGCAGTTTTTAGGTAAAACAGATAAAATTCAAGAGGAATTTTTCTTTACTTTTAATGAAATCAAAGAAAAATTTGGACAAATCATCATGACAAGTGACAATCCTCCAAATATGCTAAAGGGCATAACAGAACGCTTAAAAAGCCGTTTTGCAAATGGGATCGTCGCAGATATCACTCCACCTCAGCTTGATACAAAAATCGCAATTATCAAGAAAAAATGCGAATTTAATGCTATTTATCTTAAACCCGAAGTCATAAGCTACATCGCTACTTCAATGGGAGATAATATCCGAGAAATAGAAGGCATGATTACAAATCTAAATGCTCAAGCAAGGCTTTTTAACCAAGAAATCACTTTAGAAATTGTTAAAAGCTTTATGAAAGATCACATTAAAGAAACAAAAGAAAATATTAGTGTTGAAGACATACTTGCTGATGTTTCAAAAAGCTATAATCTTAAACCTAATGATATAAAATCAAATAAAAAAACACAAAATATCGTTATGGCAAGAAGGGTTGTGATATTTTTAGCAAGAGAGCTAACGACTATGTCTATGCCTCAACTTGCTAGATTTTTTAATATGAAAGATCACACCGCCATTTCACATAATATTAAAAAAATTCAAGAACTAATGAGTGAAAATGAAAATTTAAAAGCCATAGTAGAAGAATTAAGAAATAAAATTTTGACAAAAATAAAAAGCACCCTGTGAATAAAAGTGAAAAACAAAAAATTTTATTCTACGAGTAAAATTTCTATAAAAAAAGACTTTTAAAAAGCATTTCACATTTTCACATTGCCTATTATTATGATAAAATAAATTTAAAAAAATAAAGGAAGTAAAAATGAAAATTAGCATTAACAAAAACACTTTAGAATCTGCCATAGTTTTAACTAATTCTTATGTAGATAAAAAAGACTCAAGCAATATCGCTTCTCACTTACTTTTTGAAGTAGTTGAAGATAAATTAATCATAAGAGCAAGTGATTATGAAATAGGTATTAATTATAAAATCAAAAAAATCAAAGTTGAAAGCGCAGGTTTTGCAACTGCTAATGCTAAAAGTATTTTAGATATTATTAAAAGTTTAAATAATGAAGATGTAGTTTTAGAAACTATAGAAAATTTCCTTTTTATTAGACAAAAAGGAACTAAATATAAACTTCCTATGTTTAATTATGAAGATTTTCCAAATTTCCCAAGCACTGAGGGAAAAGATAAATTTGATATTGATTCAAGTGATTTAAGTAGATCTTTGAAAAAAATCCTACCTGCGGTTGATACAAATAATCCAAAGTATTCTTTAAATGGTGCTTTACTTGATATAAAAACAACCCACATTAGCTTTGTAGGGACAGATACTAAACGCTTAGCAGTTTTTACACTTAATAAAACAAATGAAAAAGAATTTAACCTTTGTATCCCTAAAAAAGCTATTTTAGAAATGCAAAAAATCTTTTTTGAAAAAATTGAAATTTATTATGATGAAAATATATTGATTGCAAAAAATGATAATTTTGAGTTTTTTACAAAACTTATCAATGATAAATTCCCTGATTATGAAAGAGTAATTCCAAAAAATATCACAAAAGAATTTATTTTTAAAACAGAAGAATTTATGGATGCATTGAAAAAAATCAATGTAATTACTGAAAAAATGAAATTAAATTTCCATAAAGATAAACTTGTATTTGAAGGTATCAGTTTAGATAATATGGAAGCAAAAACTGAACTTGAAATGGAGCTTAATATAGATGAAGAATTTAATCTTTGCATTAAAAATAAATTCATCACTGACTTTTTAAATTCTATTGAAAGTGAAACATTTAAACTTAGCATAAATGAACCTCATATGGCATTTTTAGTTTCAAGTGAAGAATTACAAACTGTAATTATGCCAGTTATTTTATAAGGAAAATAAATGCAAGAAAATCAAAACTATGGCGCAGGAAATATTAAAGTTTTAAAAGGCTTAGAAGCTGTTAGAAAACGCCCTGGTATGTATATAGGTGATACCAATATAGGCGGTCTTCATCATATGATTTATGAAGTAGTGGATAATTCTATCGATGAAGCTATGGCAGGTTTTTGTGATACGATTAATGTAGAAATTACCACAGAAGGTTCTTGTATAGTAAGTGATAATGGTAGAGGGATCCCTGTGGGAATTCACCCTACTGAAAATATCCCTACTTTAACTGTAGTTTTAACCGTACTTCATGCAGGTGGAAAATTTGATAAAGATACTTATAAAGTTTCAGGTGGTTTACACGGGGTTGGTGTGAGCGTTGTAAATGCTTTATCAAAAAAATTAGTTGCTACAGTACATAGAGATGGAGAAATTTACAGACAAGAATTTTCAGAAGGTAAAGTCACAAGTAATTTTGAAACCATAGGTAAAAGTAAAAAAACAGGGACAATCATAGAATTTTGGCCAGATGATCAAATTTTTGAAGTGACTGATTTTGATTATGAAATTTTAGCTAAAAGATTTCGTGAACTTGCATATTTAAATCCAAAAATTACTATAAATTTTAAAGATAATCGTATAGGAAAAGCAGAAAGCTTTCATTTTGAAGGTGGTATAAGTCAGTTTGTTACAGATTTAAATAAAAAACAAGCTTTAACTAAGGCTATATTTTTCAATGTAGATGAAGAAGATGTAAATGTTGAAGTAGCATTGCTTTATAATGATAGTTACAGTGAAAATTTACTTTCTTTTGTAAATAATATTAAAACTCCAGATGGTGGAACGCACGAAGCAGGTTTTAGAATGGGCTTAACTCGTGTTATAAGTAATTACATTGAGGCAAATGCTAGTGCTAGAGAGAAAGATTCTAAAATCACAGGTGATGATGTAAGAGAAGGTTTGATAGCAGTGGTAAGTGTAAAAGTGCCTGAGCCACAATTTGAAGGACAAACTAAAGGAAAATTAGGTTCAAGCTATGTTAGACCTATAGTTTCTAAGGCTTCTTTTGAGTATTTGACAAAATACTTTGAAGAAAATCCTATCGAAGCAAAAGCTATCATGAATAAAGCTTTAATGGCAGCTCGTGGTAGAGAAGCAGCTAAAAAAGCTAGAGAATTAACCCGTAAAAAAGAAAGTTCAAGTGTAGGGACTTTGCCAGGAAAATTAGCTGATTGTCAAAGTAAAGATCCAAGTGAAAGTGAAATTTATTTAGTTGAGGGTGATAGTGCGGGAGGTTCTGCAAAACAAGGTAGAGAAAGAACTTTCCAAGCGATTTTACCTTTAAGAGGTAAAATACTCAACGTAGAAAAAGCAAGACTAGATAAAATTTTAAAAAGTGAACAAATTCAAAATATGATCACAGCTTTTGGTTGTGGGATCGGTGATGAGTTTGATATAGAAAAACTAAGATATCATAAAATCATCATCATGACCGATGCTGATGTGGATGGTTCTCACATACAAACTTTACTTTTGACATTTTTCTTCCGTTTTATGAATGATCTTGTAACAAATGGACATATTTATTTAGCTCAACCACCTTTATATCGTTATAAAAAAGGTCAGAAAAAAGAAATTTATCTAAAAGATGAAAAAGCTTTAAATGATTATTTGATTGAAACAGGTATAGAGAGTTCTACTTATGAGGGTATAGGATTAAATGATTTGAAAGATTTTCTAAAAATCGTTGCAGCTTATAGAAGTGTTTTAAAAGAATTAGAAAAAAGATTTAATGTAATTTCTGTGATTAGGTATTTGATAGAAAATCCTGATTTAATAAAAGCTTCTAATGAAGAATTATTTAAAATCATAAAAGAATTTTTAGAAAAACAAAATCACAATATCTTAAATTCATATATCAATGAAAATGAAATTCGTGTTTATGTACAAACTGAAAATGGTTTAGAAGAGCTTATCATCAATGATGATTTATTTACTAATCCTTTATATGAAGAGGCAAATTATATTTATCAAAAAATCAAAGATAGAGATTTAAAATTTGATAAAGACATTTTAGAAATTTTAGATGAAGTTGAAAAAAATGCTAAAAAAGGTGCTTATATACAACGCTATAAAGGTCTTGGTGAGATGAATCCTGAACAACTTTGGGAAACAACTATGGATCCAAGTAATCGTCGTTTGTTAAAAATCACCATAGAAGATGCTCAAAGAGCAAATGATACTTTCAACCTTTTCATGGGTGATGATGTAGAACCACGCCGTGAGTACATACAAGCTCATGCTAAAGATGTTAAACATTTAGATGTTTGATTTTTAAAATGAAAACTTTTTTACAAAATGTCCCAAAAGTAGAATTACACTTACACATTGAAGGCTCATTAGAGCCTAAAATGATGTTTGAATTAGCTAAAAGAAATAACATTGTTTTAAAATATAAAAGCGAAGATGAGATAAAAAAAGCTTATGATTTTTCAAATTTACAAGATTTTTTAGATATATATTATCAAGGTGCAAATGTTTTACAAACCAAGCAAGATTTTTATGATTTAACCTTTGCTTATATGAAAAAGTGTAAAGAACAAAATATAGTTCATACTGAAATTTTCTTTGATCCTCAAACTCATACTGCTAGAAATATAGCTTTAAAAGATGTTATAGAAGGAATTTGGCAAGCTTTACAAAAAGCAAAAGAAGAATTTGGAATTTCAAGTTTTTTAATCGCTTGTATTTTAAGACATTTAAGTGAGGATGAGGGTTTAAAAACTTTAGATGAGCTTTGTTTATATAAAGATAAAATCAAAGCCATAGGACTTGATAGTTCTGAAATCAATAATCCTCCTTTTAAATTTAAAAGTTTATTTCAAAAAGCTAAAGAAGAAGGTTTTTTGTTAGTTATGCATGCGGGTGAAGAAGGAAGTAGTGAGTATATCAAACAAGCTTTAGAGCTTGGTGTAAGTAGAATAGATCATGGAATAAGGTGTGAAGAAGATTTAGAGCTTGTAAAACAATTAGCAAAAAGTCAAATTCCACTAACAATGTGTCCTTTATCAAATATAAAATTAAAAGTTTTTCAAAATATGCAAGAACATAATATTTTAAAACTTTTAAGACAAAATCTTTGTGTTTGTGTAAATTCAGATGATCCAGCGTATTTTGGTGGATATATCTTAGAAAATTTTATAGCCTTAGATGAAACTTTTAAGATTAGCAAAGATGAGATTAAAAAACTTTGTATTAATGCTATTAATGCTTCTTTTTTACAAGAAAATGAGAAAAAAAGTTTAACAAAAATGATTGAAGAATTCTCATGATTTTTTTAATTGGCGGAGAAAGTCACACAGGTAAGACCTTGCTTGCTCAAAAACTTCTTGAAAAATTTTCTTATCCTTATTTGAGTTTAGATCATCTAAAAATGGGTTTGATTAAAGGAATGAAAGATTTTCCTTTTAAAGTAGATGAGGATGAAAAAATAGCTGAGTTTTTATTTCCTATTGTAGATGGTATAATTCAAACTTGTATAGAAAATAAACAAAATTTAATCATTGAGGGAATTTATCTTACTCCTAAAAGAGTTCAAAAATTTAAAAATAATTCTTTAATAAAGATATTTTATATTATTTTTTCAAAAGAATATATCCTACAAAATTATAAATTAATATATCAAAAAGAAAATATTATAGAAACTCGTTTAACCAGTGAAAAAGAAAATATAAATATTTTAATATCAAATCATCAGTATTTAAAATCACAATGTGAAAATTTTAATTTACCTTTTTTAGAAATCAAAAAAGACTATGAAATTGAAATTCAAAAAGCTTTTGAATTTTTTGTATAATTTTAATTTTAAATAGGAGAAATTGTATGAGATATGGTGAAAAAGAAATCAAAGAATTTAGTGTAGAAAATATGGAAGTTTGGCCAAATGATGCTAAAAATGATTATGTGATTAAAATCACTTTGCCTGAATTTATGTGTTGTTGTCCACGTAGTGGGTATCCTGATTTTGCTACTATTTACTTAGAATATATTCCAAATAAATTAGTAGTAGAACTTAAAGCAATCAAACTTTATATCAATACCTTTATGTATAGAAATGTTTCACATGAAGCAAGTATTAATGAAATTTACAATACTTTAAAAGAAAAACTTGATCCAAAATGGATAAAAGTAGTAGGTGATTTTAACCCTCGTGGTAATGTGCATACTGTGATTGAATGCAGATCTGATTTAGTAGTGCCACAAAATTAAATTTTTATTAAAAATAAAAGGATATATTAAGTCTTGTTTTAAAGGAGGAAAATATGAAATTATTTAGTCTAGTTGCAAGTGTTGCTTTGGTTTCAAATTTAGCTTTAGCAGATGAAAATTCAGGTTTACTTTTAGGTATTGATGCGGGATGGTTTCATACTAAGGTAAAATCTGATCTTGATCATAGTAAAACAAAAAATATTAAATATAACGGTGATTTAGAAGGTGATGTTCCTGTTTTTGGTTTAAGAGTTGGTTATCGTTTTAGTGAAAACCATAGACTTTATGGTGCTTATAATTACTCAAGTGAATTTAGTGATGTAATCAATACTACAAGATTAAAAATTGATGGAGAATTTACCACACATAAGTTTTTACTTGGTTATGATTTTACTCCAAAAATTTTTGAAAAAACAAGAGCAGTTTTAGGTGTATATGGTGGTTATGCAAGAACGGATATGACTTTAAAAACAAGCTTTTTATCTTTATCTCAAGACTTTGATGGTTATACTTATGGAGCAAAAATCGGTGCTTTATATGAGTTAAATCAAGCAAATGAAATTGAGTTTGGTTTTAAAGCCGAGCAAACTCATTACAATACAAGAAATTTTTATCAAAATATGGTAGGTTCAAACTTTTACGATCCTAAACAAACAAATTATGGTTTATATCTAGGATATACTTATAAATTTTAAGGAGAATTCATGCCAAAAGATGCAAATGGAACTGAGCTTAATGCAGGTGATAGTGTAAGTGTTGTGAAAGATTTAAAGGTTAAAGGTGCAAGCACTACTTTAAAGCGTGGCACGACTATAAAAAATATTAAACTTACAAACAAAGACACCGAAATTGAAGCTAAAGTAGATAAATTTGGTGTGATTGTTTTAAAAACTGAATTTCTTAAAAAAATATAGTAAAAATTCCCAATCAATCTTGGGAATTTTCTTCTTGATAAACACAATGTTTAAAAATAAATTGATGTTCCTCAGGCAAATTTTCAAATAAAGCATTTGCGAGTTGTCTTATCTCCCAAAGAGCTGATTTTGAGCTTCTTAGAGTAATAAAATTTTGCAAACTTCTTGCATTAATCGTTAAAGTTAATTCTGTTTTATAGCTTTCTGGTAAGCAGTATTTTGCTATATCTAAGCTAATGCTATTTTGCAAAATCAAACGCAAATTTTCTAAAGCTTTAATACTTGCATTATCTACTACTTCATTTCCAGTTAATACCAAGTATCTTTTAGCATTTTCAAAGTCATTTTCTTTAAATTCACTTTCATTTCTTAGTTCTTTTAAAGTATATCTTGTGCTTTTTACACTAGGACTAGTGTGGCGGTGTCTTGCAACTTCTTGTAAGCATGCTCTTGAAATACCTTGTATATAAAAAGTATAGTTTAAATGCTCTAAGGTTGAAGCATGTTTGAATTTATTTCCCACACGATCGATTAATTCTTTATCTTTTTCGCCACCACAATCGCCTTTGTCAAAACTTTGCCAACATGTTCTTGTCGCATGAGAGCATACAGAAAGTGGAGTATGGTTTAATAATGTGATTTTCATCGAAAAATTCCTTCAAAAATAATTGAATTTTACACAAATGTTTATAAAAATAAAATTTTTTATTCGTTATAATTTCAAAAAAAGAAATTAAGGTTATTTTATGAAATTAAAACAAACTAAGTATATTTTTGTAACCGGTGGTGTTTTAAGCTCATTAGGAAAAGGTATAGCAGCAGCTTCTATAGCTACTATTTTAAAAAATTCAGGTTTAAAAGTAAGTATTTTAAAAGCAGATCCTTATATCAACGTAGATCCTGGTACTATGAGTCCTTTAGAGCATGGGGAAGTTTTTGTTACAGATGATGGAGCTGAGACAGATTTAGACTTAGGACATTATGAGAGATTTTTAAATGAGAGCTTATCTCAGGATAATAACTTCACAACAGGTAGAGTTTATCAAAGTGTTATAGAAAAAGAAAGAAGAGGAGATTACTTAGGAAAAACCATACAAGTAATCCCTCATATAGTTGATGAGATAAAAGATCGCATTAAAAAAGCCGGAGTTGATAAAGATATTTTAATCGTTGAAATAGGTGGCACAGTAGGAGATATAGAAGGCTTACCATTTTTAGAAGCTATTAGAGCTTTAAAGCTTGAAGTGGGTAAATATAATGCTATTAATATTCACTTAACTTTAGTGCCATTTATCAAAGCAGCAGGAGAACTTAAAACAAAACCAACTCAACATAGTGTTGGAGAATTACGCCGTATAGGTATAAGCCCTGATATGATTATTTGTAGAAGTGAAAAATCTTTAGATAGAGAGTTAAAAGACAAAATCGCAATTTCATGCGGAGTTGAAAAAAATTGTGTTATAGAAAGTGTGGATGCAGCTAGTATTTATCAAATTCCACTAAATTTCTTAAAACAAGATATTTTAAACTCTATTGCAAGTTTATTAGATCTTCAAAATTTAAAGCCAAATATGAATGAATGGGATTCTTTAGTAAAAAGAGTCATCGCTCCAAGTAATGAACTTAGCATTGCTTTTGTAGGAAAATATGTAGATTTAAAAGAAAGCTATAAAAGTTTAACAGAAGCCATTATCCATGCAGGTGCAGCACTTGATGCGAGAGTAAATTTAAAATGGATTGATAGTGAAAAATTAGAAAATGCAAATATCGAAGAAAGTTTTAAAGATGTAAGTGGGATTTTAGTAGCAGGTGGTTTTGGTTACCGCGGGGTAGAAGGAAAAATCAAAGCCATACAATATGCAAGAGAAAATAAAATTCCATTTTTAGGAATTTGTTTGGGTATGCAGCTTTCTTTAGTGGAATTTGCACGTAATGTTTTAAAACTTGAAGATGCAAATTCTCATGAGTTTAATCCAAATTGTAAAAATCCTATCATCTTTTTGATTGATGAATTTATTGACGCAAGTGGGGAAAAGCAAATTAGAACAAGTAAAACTCCACTTGGTGGAACTATGCGTCTTGGGGCTTATGAGTGTCATATCAAGCCAAATACACTTTTAAGTAAGGTTTATGATAATCAAAAAAGCGTAAAAGAACGCCACCGCCACCGTTATGAAGCCAATCCAAAATACAAAGAAATGTTTGAGAAAAATGGGCTTATTATAAGCGGGGAAAATGAAGGTTTGGTTGAGGCTGTGGAACTTAAAGATCATCCATTTTTCTTAGCAGTGCAGTTTCACCCTGAATTTACTTCACGCTTAGTTAGAGTTAATCCGGCTATTTTTTCTTTTATCAAGGCATCTTTAACAAATCATGCTAAATAAAGCCAAAATAAAAGAAATTTTACACCAGCGTTTTATCAATGATACGCATGTAAAACTTTGTGATTTACCTATGCCATCTTGTTTAAAAGATGTCTATAAGGGTGCTTTACGTATTAAAGAAGCGATTGAAAAAAATCAAAAGCTTGCTATTGTTGGGGATTATGATGTAGATGGGGTGATTTCTTGTGTGATTTTATCTGAATTTTTTGATGATATCGGATATGACTATGTGGTAAAAATTCCAAATCGTTTTAAAGATGGATATGGTCTAAATGAAGAAATCATCAATGAACTTGATGGAGTAGATTTAATCATCACTGTAGATAATGGCATAGCAGCATTTGATGCAGCAGAGCTTTGTTTACAAAAAGGAATTGATTTAATCATTACCGATCATCATATGCCTCCAGCTACTTTACCAAAAGCTTATGCGATCATTAATCCTAAACAACAAGATTGTGATTTTCCTGATATTGAAATTTGTGGGGCTCAAGTGGCTTGGTATTTAGTCGCTGCGATAAAAGAAGTGTGTAAAATCAACTATAATATGTGTAAATTCATCGAACTTTTATCAATTGCAATTATCGCAGATATGATGGAGCTTAGAGATTTAAACAGAGTCTTAGTTAGAAAAGGCATAGAATGTATTAATGATTCAAAACGAGTGGCATTTAAAGCGATTAAGCAGTATTTTGGTAAGGATAAATTTGAACTTGACAATATCAGCTTTTTAATCGCACCTTTGATTAATAGTGCAGGAAGAATGGATGATGCGATTATTTCTTATAAATTTTTACATTCTAAAAATATTGATGAGGTTATGGGTTATTTAGAACAAATCATTACTTATAATAATAGCCGTAAAGATGAAGAACGTGAGCTTTTTAAGCAGTGTTTAGAACAAGTTGATGAAAATGATCCTGTGATTATTGTCAATGGCCAAAATTGGCATGAGGGTGTTTTGGGTATAGTTGCAAGTCGTTTAGCAAAGCATTTTAACAAGCCTGCCTTTGTTTTTTCAGAATGTGAGCAAAAGGCTAAAGCTAGCGTTAGAAGCGTGGGTAAGATAGATATTTTAAATGTTATAGAACAAGCTAAAGAATTTGTTTTAAGCTATGGCGGGCATAAAGGTGCAGCTGGAGTTTTAGTAGAGCTTGAAAAATTTGGTGTTTTTAAAAGTAGGCTTTATGAAATTTGTCAAAATATCCCTAAAGATGACTTTTATAATGCTGATGAGATTTTGGGTAGTATTGATCCAAATGAAGTTGATTTTGAACTTTTAGAGATATTAGAATTTTTTGAGCCTTTTGGACATAAAAATCCAAGGCCATATTTTAAATTTGATAAGCTTTTTGTAAAAAATAAAAGAAAACTAGGTAAAGATGAAAATCATATGAAGCTTATTTTAACTCAAGGAAATAAAACTCTAGAAGCTTTGTTTTTTAACTTTGACTATGAGCCAGAGCTTGGAGAAAGCATTGATCTTATAGCTAGTGTTTCTAAAAATAATTTTAGAGGATTAATCACTCCACAACTTACTATAAAAGAAATTCTTAGATAATTCATTAACTTAGCTACATAGTTTTTATTTATAAATTTGCTATAGTATAAGTACTTTAAAGGAGTAAAATGTTAAAAAATTTTTTATTATTAGTAGTATTTTTTAATTTTACTTTTGCTTTTGATACCAAAATTTTTATAGGTGATACTTATATACCTGAAGATTTTTATAAGTACGATAAAGACTTTAAAACTGCAGCTAGAAAGTACAATATACCGACGGCTTTACTCAAAGCCATAGCTTTAACAGAAAATGCAGCTTATAAGCATAATATCACTAGCAAAAATAAAAATCAAACAAGAGATTATGGCTTAATGCAAATCAATAGCATTCATTTAAAACGCTATGGGATTAGTGAGAGTGAGATTGTAAAAGCTAGTGTAAATATTGACATAGCCGCAAGATTACTTCATGAGATTATACAAAAACATGGCTTTAGTTGGAATGCTATTGGAAGGTATCATTCGGCAAATGATAAATATAAAAATATTTGGCTTGATAAAGTGATGAAAAATTTAGTTGCTATAGTTTTAAAAGATAGCAAAGATCTTTTTATAATGGAAAAATTCAGAGCTTTTAAACTTGCTTCTCTTTTGATAAATGTGGATAAAAAACGTTACAAAATTATATTAGCATGTGGTAGATATTAATACATTATTTATTTGTATGCTATGTTTAAACTTTTTATAAACAACTTTAATATATAATTCCGAACTTCAAATCTTATTTTAATTTCCAAAAGGAGTTTTAATGTTAAATTTCACGGGGGGGGGGAATTGAGAATTCTCAATCAAACAATATTTCTTTTACTAAGAAAACCTTCTTATCTTTAGCAACTATATCTTTTTTAGCAACTTGTGCTAATGCTAGTATAACAACTATAAGTGATAAAGCTTCTAATGGTAGTATTACTATCACTAAAGCTAAAAGCACTACAAACAATAACAACAAACAAGTAAAAAATTCTAAAAGTATTAGTGGTGGTAATTGTAGTGGTGGTAGCAGTAATTGTACTATAGATAAACCTACTAGTAGTGGTATTACTATAAGTGGAAGTGGTAGTAATTCATTAACTATTACAAATAGTGGTAGTATTACTCCTAGTAATAGCCACGGTGTAGAAATTAAAGGTGGTGCCACTAATGTAACTATTAGCAATGCAGGTACTATTAAGGGTAATGGTGGCGGAAAACATGGTATAGAGATATGGGGTGGTTCTACCGTAGAGAAAATTAATAATACAGGTTGGATTGATGGTGGTAATGGAGATGGTATTAGTGTAACTAACTCATCAGCTAATTCAGTAAAAAATCTTATCAATACTGGCACAATTAATGGTGGAAATGGTATTCATATTAAAGGTGGCTCCGCAAGTATTAATACCATCTCTAATACTGGTACTATTAAAGGTAATACAAGTGGTATTAAAAATTTAGGTAATATAGATTATATATCAAACTCAGGCACTATTAATGGTGGAAGTCACTATGGTATTTATGCTAATGGTGGTACTATTAAATCTATAGAAAATGAAGTAGGTGGTGTTATTAGCGGTGGTGGTTCAAGTGGAATCCAAGTTGACGCTGGTGCTACAATAAATACTATCAAAAATAATGGAACTATAGAAGGTAATGCTAATAGTGGACATTGGGATCGTAAAGGTGCTATAACTGTTCAAGGCAATATTAAAGAGTTAAATAATAATGGTTTGATAAAAAACAATGAATCTATGTGGGGATTTGGTGTTGTTGTTTATAGAGGAGGTAAATTAGAAGCATTAAATAACGAAAGCAAAGGAATAATTCAAGGTTCTAATGGAGTATCATTACATGGCGGATCTATAGATAAATTAAATAACAATGGTAAAATTTTAGGCACTAGTAGTAGTGGTATTTATCTTGGTGATATAAGTAATGAGTCTATTAAAACATTAAATAATGGAAAAACTGGAATCATAGAAGGTAAGAATCATGGAATTATGTTTTATGGACATTCAGGGAAAATTGACACTATAAATAATGCTGGGACAATTAAAGGTGGTTATAATGGTATACATATAGAAGTTGCTAATAGTGGTAATGGAGTAGGTAATATAACTAATTCTGGTTTGATTGTAGGTAATTCAAATGGTATTTATAATAACAATGGATCTTTAAGTGATATTACTGTTAAAGATGGTGGTTCTATTTATGGTGGAGGTGACTCTGGTATAGCTTCTACAGGTAATAGACAAATTGGAAATATTTTTGTAGAAGGCAAAGGTTCTTTAATATATGGAAATTGGAATGGTATTAATCTAAAAACATATAGTAATAAAGATATTTCAATCAAAAACGGAGCTTCTATTTTAGGTAAACAAGGAGATGGTTTACATTTACATGGAGGAAATCAAACAAATAAAATTTCTTTAGATGGAGAAAATTCCCTTATCGGCGGTGGAAGAAATGCTATTGCAAACTATGGAGAGATAAATCAAGGTATTTCATTAAACGACAATGCCACCATAGCAGCATTAACTTTTAGCGAAGATGGAAACTCTTACACTTATAATCAAGAAGGTACAGCCATACTTAATGAAGG
>NZ_JAKMQQ010000012.1:0-37975 GCF_025771645.1 Campylobacter sp. IFREMER_LSEM_CL2256 | reverse complement strand
TCTATAGAGCCTTGTATGGTTTTTTCATTATTGATTGAAGTGATATAGGATTTATTGTCTAAAGATATATTACCACCTATGGTATTTTTATTATGAAGAGCTCCTATGATTTTAGAGCCACCATCAAGGTTGATATTCTCTTTAATGGTGCCACCATTGCGAAGTATTCCTATGATTTTAGATCCACCATTAAGACTAATGCTTTCGTTTATAGTACCTTGATTTAATAAAGCTAAACCTTCATAATCAAAAGTATAAGCTGTTCTATCTTCATTAAAATTTATTGCTGCAATTGTAGCACCATCTTTTAGTGCTATTGAATCAGTTGTTCTATAGCTTCCAACAGCTGTAATCTTATCAGCTGCTACAAAAGAATTTTCTCCTTCAAATGTAACAGTACCAGCATCGCTACCAATATCCACTGCAAGATCTCCTGCTATAATGGTTCCAGTGTTTTTAATAGTATTAATTTTACCGCCTTGTAGCATAATACCACGATTGTAAGCATTAATAGTTCCTGAGTTAAGAATGGTTTCAGCTGTGGAGCCACTTACAAGATAAATTCCATTAAGAACTTGCATAAATCCTGAATTATTAATCAATGTAGTATGAGCGTTAAAGTTAAATATACCAGCACCCGCTCCCCATTTCTCATTCCATTTATATCCAAATTCTCCATTATATACAATCGTTCCAGAATTATCCATATTTTTAATAGTTTTTCTGCTATGATAACTAGCTCCTATACCTGCACCAGCAGATAAAATATAACCTTCATTTTTTAAATAATCTGTTTGAGGAGATCCATAAAGTCCACCAAAAACTCCTAAAGCATATAATTGATTGTCAATATTATATCCTTCTGTATGAGTTATAATAGTACCAGTGCTTGAGTTAATAGCTGTTTTTATATATGAATTATTAAAAGCATATATTCCTCCTCTATTCCCCTCTATCACACCATGATTGGTTATATTATCAATTGTAGAACCGCCACCTATACGAATAGCGTCAGCTCCATTTCCTTTTATCGTGCCATAATTTTGAATAGTACCAATATTTCCATTGCTCAATATACCAGTATTATTCCCTTGAATAGTACCACGATTAATAATAGAATTTATACCACCATTACTTCCTAATTGAATACCATTAACTCCTTTAATAACTGCATTTTCATTATTATATATATTTTCTACAGTAGCATTATTTTTTATATTTATACCATGCTCAGCACCTGTGCTTTGTATTAAACCACTATTAGTAATAGTTCCTATTTTACCACCACTTTGAACATCAACACCATTCCATTGAATCCCAATAATATTACCGGTATTAGTAAGATTGTCTAAAGTTTTATTATTATTAATGTTAATACCATTACTACCTTTGATATTACCATTATTAGTAATAGTAGCATTTGAAGAAGCGTCTATATTAACCCCGTGTTGATTATTGCCACTAACATTTATATTGCCTTCTTTATCTACAATTAAATGTCCACCATCACTTCCATTTATAGTAACGGTACTTGTTTGTTCACTATTTATAGTACAATTACTACCACCACTACAACCACCACCACTAATACTTTTAGAATTTTTTACTTGTTTGTTGTTATTGTTTGTAGTGCTTTTAGCTTTAGTGATAGTAATACTACCATTAGAAGCTTTATCACTTATAGTTGTTATACTAGCATTAGCACAAGTTGCTAAAAAAGATATAGTTGCTAAAGATAAGAAGGTTTTCTTAGTAAAAGAAATATTGTTTGATTGAGAATTCTCAATCCCCCCCCCTCCCCGTGAAATTTAACATTAAAACTCCTTTGGAAATAATAATATTTTGAAGTTTGGAATTATATATTAAAGTTGTTTAAAGTTTGTTTATAGGTTTAATTTATTTTTAATAAATTTTATAAACTCATCACTATCATTAGGACAAGGGATAAGCTCATAATCACTTTTTGCTAAGTGTCTATACTCAACTCCAAGTTCAAAAATCGTTTCAGAACAATCTATACAAAAAGATATAGGATAAATCAAAGCTTTTTGATTTAAATTTTCTAAAATATCACTTGTATTAGGTTCAAGCCATTTTACTGGACCTAGTTTTGATTGATACGATAAAATGATTTGTTCAAATTCATTTTTAAGTTTTTCTTTTAAGATACCCACATGCTCTTGCACATGTTTTTCATACAAATCGCCTTTTTTAATCACTGAAAGCGGTAAAGAATGCGCAGAAAAAATCAAAGTTTTATAATCACATTCTTTCTTTTTTTCTAAAATATGCTTTATAATCATTTCATTATAAAGCTCATCTTTATAAAAAACATCAATGATTTTTACATTAGCTTGATTTTGGACACTTCTTAGCTCATTTTGCACTACTTCTAAAGAACTAGTTACAGTGGTTTTAGAATGATGAGGGTATAAAGGAAATAAAATGATTTCATCATTTTTTTGAAAATCATATTTTGAAAAAACCTCATTTGCAAAGGGTGGCACATAAAGACTGATAAAATCAAAGCTATATTCTCTAGTTTTAGAATTTAATCTATCACATAAACTTTGTGTGATTTGGGTAAGCGGGGACTTCCCACCCATTTTTTCATAGTTTTGCTTCATAGCTTTTAATCTTGATTTTCTTATCATAAAGGCTACAAATTTTCTTAAAAAAACATTTTGTATCCCTAAAATATAAGGATCATTAAACATATTTTTTAAAAAAACTTCACATTCATCAAGTTTATTAACCCCGCCCATATTTAAAAAAAATACATATTTCACTATCAAACACCTTCTAAAATTTCTTGCACTCTCAAAGCATCTTCAATACTAGCTAAATTTTCACAAATTCCATTTTGCAAAAGCTCAAAAAAGTCTTCATGCTCAGCATATAAAGGAGAGTTTTCATATAAATTTGGAATTTTTTGCATATTGATAAAAAGTTCAAAATTTTTAAGATCAATTTCATAAGTATGTTTTTTACCTAAAATTGTGATTTTTCTTATAATGCATTGTCCATTCCAGCTATCATGAATACTTGCTAAGATATTTTCTAATTTTAAGCTTATCATTACCTCATCTTCAAATTTATCATGATGGAAGCTTTTATAAATATTTGCTTTTAAAATTTGCTCTTGACTTAAAAATCTAACTAAGTCAATATCATGCACACTAAGATCACTTAAAACACCTACATCGTTTATTCTTTGCGGATAAGGCGAAATTCTTTGTATATTAATACTTATAATCTCATCTTCTAAAAGTTTTTCTTTAAAAGTTAAAATAGCAGGATTAAATCTCTCGCAAAAACCCACCCCTACTCTGACTTTGTTTTCTCTAGCTTTTTGCTCTAAGATTAAAATTTCATCAACATTTAACGCCAAAGGCTTTTCTATCAAAACATTTTTTATTTTAGGAAAAACCTTTAAAGCTATATCTAAATGCGTATGAGTAGGCGTGGCAATGATAACACCATCAAGATTTTGTGCTAAAAAATCATCAAAATTTTTATGAAAAAAGTGTTTAAATTCATCTTTGCAAAAAGGGTCATAAAGATGAATTTCTTTTACTTTTAAATTATGCTCAAGTTCTCTTAAATGGTTTTTGCCCATTTTACCAAGGCCTATAAGCCCTATTTTCATTCAAAAGCCTCAATCACTCTAGCTTGGTGCTCTTCTTTTAAAAATGCACTCATAGGCAAAGATAAAATTTCATCACTTAAAAGCTCTGTATTTGGTAAATCGCCCTTTTTATAAGCAAGATAATCAAAAGCTTCTTGTAAATGAAGCCCTAAAGGATAATGCACCGCAGTAGGTATGCCTTGCTCTTGTAATTTTTGCATGAAATTTTCTCTATTCTTTACACGCACGCTATATTGAGCCCAGGCACTCACAAAATCATCTTTTCTTGGTGGTAAAATACAATTTTTTAAATTTTCATCATAAATTTTTACTATTGCTTCTCTTTTTTTAATCTCTTCATCTAAGTATTTTAATTTCACATTTAAAATAGCTGCTTGGATGGTATCAAGCCTTCCGTTAATACCGATGTATTTATGCTTATATCTTTGCACTTGTCCATGATTTAAATAAATTTTTATTTTTTGCGCTAATTCATCATCTTGGGTAAAAATCGCCCCGCCATCTCCATAAGCACCTAAAGGCTTAGACGGAAAAAAGCTTGTGCATGATATATCAGCTATAGAACATGATTTTATACCTTTTTGACTAGCTCCAAAACTTTGCGCGCTATCTTCTATCAAAGCAATATTTTGACTTTTACAAAGCTCTTTTAGAGTAAGCATATCGGGCATAAGCCCAAAAATACTCACAGCAATTACAGCTTTAGTTTTAGGCGTGATAGCACTTTGAACTTTTTCTAAACTAAGATTATAATCTTTAAAATCAATATCTACAAAAACAGGTTTAGCGCCGATTAGAGCAACCATTTCAGCTGTAGCTATAAAGGTAAAACTTGGTACTATTACCTCATCATCCCTACCTACACCCAAAGCCATCAAGGCTAAAAATAACGCACTTGTGCCACTTGAACAACCTATTGCGTGTTTAATACCTACATATTTAGCTAAATTGTTTTCAAATTCTTCTAATTTTGCACCACCTATGAAAGAAGTGCTTTGTAAAACTTCACTAATAGCCTCATCGATTTCATTTTTATAAGCATTATATTGAGTATTTAAGTCTATAAAAGGAATTTTCATTGTATTACCTTAGTAAATTTAAAATCGTGATTATAAGATAGTTTTACTTAATTTAAAGTATTTTTGGTATTATTTTAAGCAAAAAACTAGCTAGGAAAATCTATGGATATAAGAAAAGAATATTTAGAATTTTTTAAGTCAAAAGGACATGAAATCACTCCTTCAAGCCCTTTAGTTCCTGATGATGCGACTTTACTTTTTACTAATGCAGGTATGGTGCCTTTTAAAAGTATATTTACTGGAGAAGTACCACGCCCTAATCCTCCGCGTAAAGCAAGCTGTCAAACTTGTATAAGAGCCGGTGGAAAACATAATGACTTAGACAATGTAGGCTACACAGCAAGACATCACACTTTTTTTGAAATGCTTGGGAATTTTAGTTTTGGGGATTATTTTAAAGAACAAGCTATTGCTTATGCTTGGGAATTTGTAACTGAAGTTTTAAAACTACCTAAAGAAAGATTATATGTAACTGTACATGAAAGCGATGATGAAGCCTATGAGCTTTGGCAAAAACATATAGAAAAAGAAAGAATTTATAAATTTGGCGATAAAGATAATTTCTGGCAAATGGGCGATACTGGACCATGCGGGCCATGTAGTGAAATTTTTTATGATCAAGGTGCTGAGCATTTTAATTCTAGTGAAGATTATATGGGTGGTGATGGAGATAGGTTCTTAGAAATTTGGAACCTCGTTTTCATGCAGTATGAAAGAAGTGCTGATGGCACACTTACTCCATTACCAAAACCAAGTATTGATACAGGTATGGGGCTTGAAAGAGTTAGCGCTATAAAAGAAGGAAAATTTAGCAATTTTGATAGTTCTTTGTTTATGCCTATTATTGAGAGTATTGCAAAACTTTGCGGTAAAACTTATACCTATGAAAGTGGAGCTAGCTATAGAGTAATCGCTGATCATATTAGATCAAGTGTATTTTTACTTGCTCAAGGAGTTGGCTTTGATAAAGAAGGTAGGGGCTATGTTTTAAGAAGAATTATGCGCCGTGCCTTAAGACATGGATATTTACTAGGTCTTAAAAGAGCTTTTATGTATGAGCTTGTAGATGTAGTTTGCGAGTTAATGGGTGGGCATTATACTTACTTAAATGAAAAAAAAGAATTTATCAAAGAGCAGATTAAACTAGAAGAAGAAAGATTTTTAAGCACTATCGAAAATGGTATTGAAATTTTCAATGAAGAACTTAAAAAAACTAAAGATATTTTTAGCGGTGAAGTAGCTTTTAAACTTTATGATACTTATGGTTTTCCACTTGATTTAACCCAAGATATGCTAAGAGAAAAAAATCTTAGTGTAGATGAGGCTAAATTTAATGAGCTTATGCAAGAACAAAAAGATAGAGCCAAAGCTTCTTGGAAAGGAAGTGGGGATAAAGCAATTAGCGGGGACTTTAAAGTTTTATTAGAAAAATTTGGTAAAAATACTTTTAGTGGTTATGAAAATTATGAAGAAAAAACTAAAATCATGGCCATTTTAGATGAAAATTTTAAAATCATAACCGAAGCAAAGGCAGGAGATATAGCATGGTTAATGCTTGAAAAAACTCCATTTTATGCAACAAGTGGAGGGCAAAGCGCTGATATAGGTTTTATCAATGAAAATGAGGTTTTAGATACACAAAAATTCTTTGATATTAATCTTAGTCAAGTGAAATTAAAACAAAATCTTAAAACAAATGATGAAGTGTTAGCTTGCATAGATACTAAAAAAAGAGAACAAATCGCAAGACATCATAGTGCGACACATTTATTACACCATGCTTTAAGAGAAATTCTTGGCTCACACATTAGTCAAGCAGGTTCTTTGGTAGAGCATAATAAATTAAGGTTTGATTTTACTCATCCAAAAGCTCTAAACAAAGAAGAATTAAAGCAAATAGAAGCTTTAGTAAACACTTACATCATGCAAGCAAATGAAGCTAAAATTGAAATTTTGGCTTTAGATGAAGCTAAAAAAAGTGGCGCCATAGCTTTATTTAGTGAAAAATATCAAGAAAAAGTAAGAGTTTTAACCCTAGGAGCTAGTAAAGAACTTTGCGGTGGTACCCATGTGAAAAATAGCTCTGAAATAGGAAGTTTTTATATCATCAAAGAAAGCGGGGTTAGTGCTGGAGTTAGAAGGATAGAAGCAGTAGTAAGCAAAGCTGCACTTGATTATGTTAATGAAAATTTAAAAGAACTAAACCAAGCCAAAGAAGAGTTAAAAACTCATGATATTTTAAGCTATGTGGCAAAATTAAAAAATGAAATAGCTAGTTTAAAAAATGAATTAAAAAATTCAAACAAAGCAGAATTAAACTCTAAAGAACTAAATGGCATTCAATATTGCGTGCAAAAAATAGATAGTGGCGATATAAAAACCATGATAGATGAGTTTAAAAACAAATTTAACAAAGCTGTAATTTTACTTTTACAAGAAAAAGAAGGCAAAATCATCATAGCAGCAGGTGTTAAAGACGCTTCGCTAAAAGCCGGTGTTTTGGTAAAAGAAATTGCGCAAATGCTTGGTGGAAACGGTGGCGGTAGGGATGATTTTGCAACAGCTGGCGGTAAAGATACAAGTAAAATAGAACAAGCGCTTGATCATGCTAAGAAAATCATAGAAGAAAGTCTTGCTTAATGCTTTATCTAGCTTCAAGTTCGCCTTCACGCGTTGCTTTATTAAAAGAAGCAAATATCGCTTTTGAACAAATTATTATCGATTATGATGAGAGCTTGGTAAAAAAAGATAATCCAAGCTCTTATGTGCAAAAAATTGTTTTAGAAAAAGAAAGGCAGTTTTTTGCAAAATATCCTGATTTAAAAAATGTTTTATTTGCTGATAGCATAGTTTGTGCTCAAAATATCATTCTAACTAAAGCTAAAAGCGATAATGAGGCTTTTAATATGCTCAATTTGCAAAGTGGCAAAAGCATTAGCGTTTTAAGCGCGATGATTTTAGTTTTAGAAGATAAAAAGATTTTTAATCTTAGCAAGTGTGATTTGATTTTGGATAAATTTGATTTAAAAGATATGCAAGAATACATTGACTCAAAACTTTATCAAGGCAAAGCCGGAGCTGTGATGTGCGAGGGATTTCATAAAAAATACATTAAAAAAATCATAGGCCATCAAAGTACAGCACTAGGGCTTAATATAGAACTTTTGAAAGCATTTTTATGATAAAAATTTTAAAAATATTTCTTTCTTTTTGTGTAGTGTGTGCGGTTGGAATTTTTATATTTATTGCTTATTTGTTTTCTGATTCTGATTTAAATCAATACACCTTTAAAGATTACAAACCACCTCTTACAACACAAATTTTTGATAAAAATGGAAAATTAGTTGCAAATGTTTTCGAGCAACACCGCTTTTATGCCCCTTATGAAGAACTTCCACCAAGACTTATAGAAGCTTTGGTAGCCATTGAAGATACTAGCTTTTTTGAACATGGTGGGGTTAATATAGATGCGATTTTTAGAGCAGCTATTAAAATCATAAGAAGTGGTGGAAAAACCATGGAAGGAGCTTCCACTCTTACGCAACAATTCATAAAAAACACAGAATTAACCCCTGAGCGCACTTTGAGTAGAAAGCTAAAAGAAGCCTTGCTTGCATATAAAATAGAAAGTACTTTAACTAAAGAGCAAATTTTAGAAAGATATTTAAATTTCATATTCTTTGGGCATGGATATTATGGAGTAAAAACTGCTGCGCTTGGGTATTTTAGAAAAAATTTAGATGAGCTTAGTTTGAAAGAAATTGCCATTTTAGTAGGTATGCCAAAGGCTCCAAGTACTTATGATCCTACTAGACATTTAGATCTTTCTTTAGCTAGAGCAAATAGCGTAGTACAAAGAATGTATAATCTTGGTTGGATTTCTAAAGAAGAGTATGAAAATGCCTTAAAAGAAATTCCAAAAGTATATGATGATACTTTAACACAAAATGCAGCTCCTTATGTTACTCAAGAAGTTTTAAAACAACTAAGCGGAATTAAAGACTTAAAAAGTGGCGGTTATAAAATAGAGCTTGCTATAGATCTTGATGTGCAAAATATTGCAAGAGAAGCTTTAAAATTTGGCTATGATGAAATAGTTAAAAGAGACAAAGATGCCAATTTAAGTACACTTAATGGAGCTATGATAGTAGCAAATCACCAAAATGGAGATATATTAGCCTTAATAGGTGGGGTAAATTATACAAAAAGTAATTTCAACCGCGCTACTCAAAGTTTAAGACAGCCTGGAAGTTCTTTTAAGCCTTTTTTATACCAAATTGCCATTGATATGGGCTATTCTCCTATGAGTAAGGTTGCTGATATTTCAAGAATTTTTGAAAGTACCAAAGAAGATGAGAAAGACTGGAAACCTAAAAATTATGGTGGAAAATTTCTAGGGCTTATAAGCTTAAAAGAAGCACTAACTGGATCAAGAAACCTAGCTACCATAAATTTAGCTCTTGCCCTAGGACTTGATGTGATCCATGATAAACTTCAATTTATGGGCTTTGAGAATATACCGGTTGATTTATCTATAGTTTTGGGTAGCTTTGGAATTTCTATTTATGACTATGCTAAACTTTATACAGTATTTGGAAACTATGGTGTGCAAAAAGATTTGATACTCATTAAAAGAGTAATTGATAAAAATGGCAAAATAGTAGTAGAATTTAATTCAGGAGAAAGAAAAATCAGCGAACCTGAACAAGCCTTTTTAGTTAATGATATGATGCAAAATGTTGTTAAAAAAGGTACTGGACGTAATGCTAGAGTAGAAGGGATTGAGATAGCTGGAAAAACAGGCACTTCAAACAAAAGCGTAGATGCGTGGTTTTGTGGCTTGACTCCTGAAATAGAAGCTATCATTTGGTATGGTAATGATGATAATAAACCTATGAAACAAATCGAAGGTGGTGCAAGGACTGCTGCTCCGGTTTTTAAAGAATTTTTAACAAAATACTTAGAACTTTATCCTGATAGTGCCAGAAAATTTATCATTCCAAAAGGAGTTTACCAAGGAATTTATGAAAAACAAAGAGAATATTATACCAATACTTCTCCATTTCCAAAAAACAACCCTGCTCTATCTGAAAACAATGAGATAATTTTTTAAAAATATTTTTTTATATAATAAAAATTATCCTTTTATTTTCCTTTATATGTTTTAATATCACAAAACTTATAAAGGAAAATTATGAATATCACAAACGAACAATTATATAAAAAAAGACGCCATTTTTTAAAACTAGGTGCTGGAGCTTTAGTTAGTTCAGCCTTAGTTCAATCTGAATTGATGGCATTAAATTTCTTTCCTGATCCTAATAATGAAAAATTAAAACTTAGCGATGAAAAAATTGCGACTAATTATGTAAATTTTTATGAATTTTCTACTGATAAAAAAAGAGCCGTAGAGCTTGCGAAAAATTTTAACACAAACGGCTGGAAAATAGAAGTTAGCGGAGAAGTTGAAGAGCCTTTGACTTTAATCATGCAAGATTTATTAGCCTTTCCTTTAGAAGAGAGAATTTATAGATTTCGTTGTGTTGAAACTTGGTCTATGGTAGTGCCTTGGGTTGGTTTTGAATTGCGTGCTTTAATAGAAAAATGCAAAGTCAAAAGTGAGGCTAAATTTATAAAATTTACCACTCTTTTTGATAAAAATCAATTTGCCGATCAAGCTTCATTTTTCCCAACTCTTGACTATCCTTATGTAGAGGGTTTAAGATTAGATGAGGCTATGCATCCACTAACGCTTATGGCTGTGGGTATGTACAAAAAGCCTTTATTAGGACAAAACGGAGCACCGATTCGTCTTGTAGTTCCATGGAAGTATGGCTTTAAAAGTATAAAATCTATTGTAAAAATAGAATTTACCAAAGAACAACCTAAAACCACATGGGAGCTAGCAAACCCTAGAGAATATGGATTTTATGCTAATGTTAATCCAAATGTCTCTCATCCAAGATGGTCTCAAGCAAATGAGCGTCCTTTGGGAGATTTTTTCACCAAGCCTACACAAATGTTTAATGGCTACGAAAAAGAAGTAGCACATTTGTATAAAGATATGGATTTAAAGGTTAATTTTTAATGAGCAAAAAAGTTTATAATATCGGTGGATTTTTAGCCTTTGCTTTAAGTATTGTTTTTAGCATCTATCAAATCATGCAAGAATTTGATATTGTAAAATCTGTATATTTTTATAGTGGTATATTTGGCTTAATCTTTTTTGGATTGAGCCTGTTTTTTTCACTTTTAAAGTATAAACACACAAAAGATTACCCTAAATTTTTAGGTTTTTATGCATTTTTTTGGGCTTTGATTCACTTTTTTAATTATTTTGCTTTTGGAAAAAATTTAGATTTAATATTTTTTTTCAAAGATACTTTTAGTAAAAATTTAGAATTTAGTGGTTTTATAAGCTTTTTTATACTCACATTTATGTTTATAAGTTCATTTAAGTTTTTTAAAAAAATGAGTAAAATAAGAAAACTTGGATATTTTTGCTTTTTACTAGCAGCTTGGCATTATTTTTTATCTGCAAAAATACCACAAATTCCACATTTTTTAGCTTTAAGTCTAGCCTTGATTTTTCTACTTATTAAACTATATAAAAATTATAAAAAGAGAAAAAAAGTAACTTTTTTATAAAAATTTGTATTCAAATGAAACACTTTTAAGAGTAAATATATAAATATATTCTTAAAATAAGACTTGATATATCTTATTTTAAGGACAATCATGCAAAGAAGAGATTTTTTAAATGGAATGGCTTTAACTATACTTGCAGGAATGACTCCTTTGCAAGTATTATATGGTAAAGAAGCCAAAATCGAAGATTTTACCAAAGAATACTATCCTCCAAAATGGCTTGGACTAAGGGGTAGCAATAATGCAAGTTATGAATTTGCACATATGCTAAGAGATGGTGAAAAATTTGACTTTAGCGCTATCAAACCTAAACAAGAATATGATTTGGTTGTAGTTGGAGCTGGAATTAGTGGTTTAGCAGCTGCCTGTTTTTATCAAAACAAATTTGGAAAAGATAAAAAAATTCTTATCCTTGATAATCATGATGATTTTGGTGGACATGCTAGAAGAAATGAAATAGATTTAGAAGATGGTACTATTTTAAGTTATGGTGGTAGCGAAACATTTCAATCACCAAAGGCGTTATATTCTAAAGAAGTAGTAGATTTATTATCATCTTTGGGTGTGGATATTGATGAGCTTGCTAAACGTTTTGATGTAAATTTTTATCCTGATTTAAATCTTAGCAGGGGTGTGTATTTTTCTAAGGCTGAATTTGGAGTAGATAAGGTCGTAAGTGGCAACCCTAGAAAAGTAATTTGTGATGATATTCCTGAGGGAAGACATAATGGCAGAAGTGTTGAAGCTTTTATAGGTGATTTTCCTCTTAATGAAAAAGATAAAAAAGATTTAATTGCTTTATTTAAAAGCGAAAAAGACTATTTAAAAGGCTTGACAAAAGAGCAAAGAGATGAGTATGTAGCAAAAACAAGCTATAAAAAATTCTTAGAAGAAAAAGTTAAGCTTTCACCACAAGCTGTAAAATTCTTTGAAGGTATGACAGATGACTTTTTGGCTTTGGGTATTGATGCTGTTTCTTGTGAAGATGCTAGAGCTTCATTTTTACCTGGTTTTGACAAGCTTGGTCTTGATCCAATCGAAGGAGAAGCATTAGCTGAAATGGAAGAACCATACATCCACCACTGCGCTGATGGTAATGCTACTGTTGCTAGATTAATGGTTAGAAGATTAATTCCTGATGTATCTAAAAAAGGCAAAGATATGGATGAAGTTACTCTAGCTCATTTTGATTATTCTAAACTTGATCTTGCTAAAAACAAAGTGCGTTTAAGATTAAACAGCACTGTTATCAATGTAGAAAACACAAAAGATGGAGCTTTAGTAACTTATGTTAATAAAGGCAAAAATTATAGAGTAAAAGCTAAAAAAGTTGTAATGGCAAATTATAATAGTATGATTCCATACATAGTACCAAGCATGCCACAAGATCAAAAAGATGCTTTAAGCAAAAACGTAAAAACCTCTCTTTTACACACAAATGTTATTATAAGCAACTGGGAACCATTTATAAAACTTGGAGTACATGAAATTTATTCACCAAAAATGCCTTATGCTAGAACCAAGCTTGATTATCCTGTGGATATGGGAGGATACCATCACCCAAGAGATCCTAAAAAGCCTATTTGTGTTCATATGGTATGCTCGCCTTTAGTATTTGCTTCTATGCAAGGAATCGACCTTGAAGGAATGGATGCAAGAGATAGAGCTAGAGTGGGTAGAAATTTATTATTCACTATGAGTTTTGAAGAACATGAAAAAATCGTTCGCGATCAACTTCAAGGCATGTTAGGCTCGGCTGGATTTGACCATGAAAGAGACATTAAGGCTATAGTTGTAAATCGTTGGGGGCATTGTTATTCATATACAGAAAACAGTCTGTTTGATGATAGTGAAGAAGCGCAAAAAACTATAGAACTTGCAAGAAAACCTTTTGGTAATATCGTTATAGCAAATTCAGATGCTGATTGGGATGCTTATATGCACGCAGCAATTGATCAAGCATATCGCGCTGTTAATGAACTATAAAATCAAACTCCTTTTTAGGAGTTTGATGAATCAATCATCGTTTTTGATGCTAATATAAATTAAAGCTAAAAGCATATAAGTTACTAATCTAGTAGCATCAGGTAAGCCATTCCAAGTTTTACTCATCCACATACCAAACCATTCTGCAGCCACTACTTGAAAGCCAAAAAACCAAAGTAAACAACAACAAGTTAAAGCAATGATTCCAAATTTTTTAGCTTCATGGAAAGTTTTTGCATCTGAATTTCTTGCGTTAAACATATCCAAAGCGCCTTTTAAAGCAGTTAACATAATAAAGGCTTCAAAACAAATAATAAAAATATAGGCAATATAATGAATAGTAGAATTTGTAATAGCTCTATAAACAATAGCATTACCTAAATAATCAGGTTTGGTATCCATGCTCATAACATGTTTTACAAATTGAAAATTTGAATTGTAATCAGTTATATTACCAAAAACAACAATAGCCGCTAAAGAGGCAACTGTAAGCAAGATAATCATTTTAGAATATCTTACTATATTCATCATAGAAAAACCGCAGTTGCAATTCATTCTAGTACTCCTTTTTGTTAAATTTATATTAATATAATATAGAAAATATTAAATAAACTTAAATACCTAACGTAATCTTAAAGAATTTAGTACAACTGTTACTGAACTAAAACACATTGCCAAAGCTGCCAAATGCGGACTAAGACTTATAAATGGCACAAAACCTGCTGCAATAGGAATGCACAAAGCATTGTAAATAAAAGCCCAAAAAAGATTGAGTTTGATGATATTTTTAGTTTTTTGAGAAAGCTCAAAACAATAAGCTATTAAAGATAAATCATCTTTTATTAAAATCAAATCTCCACTTTTTTTAGCAAGCTCACTTGCTTTGGAAAAACTTATGCTTGCACTAGCTAAATTTAAAGCAGGAGCATCATTGATACCATCTCCTATAAAAAGCACTTTTTCTTTTTTAATTTTTTCTTTTATAAAATCAAGCTTTTGCTCGGGTTTTAAGTCAGAATAATACTCATCGATATTAAGCTCATTTGCTATTTTGGCAACACTTTTTTTATTATCACCGCTTAAAATAATACTTTTTACACCTTTTTGCTTTAAATTTACTATCAAGTCTTTAGCTTCGTTTTTAAGTTCATTTTTCAAGCAAACCCCACCAAGACAAATATTATTTTTTGCAAAATACAAACATATAGGTGCTTGATCTTCAAATTCTTGCAAAAATTGCTTGCTTTTTTGCATATCAACACCATTTTCAAGCATTAATTTTTCATTGCCTATTAAATATTTATCTTCATTTTCCTCATAAAGCAAACCACTACCCACTAAAACACTTAATTTTCCTTGCAAATTTAAATTTACATTCAATTCTTTAGTAAAAGCCTTTGCGATTGGGTGTGAGCTTAAATTTTCAATTTGCGTGAGTTTTTGAAAATTTTCTTGAGTTAGATCATGCTTATAAACACTTAAATCATCTTGACTTAAAGTGCCCGTTTTATCAAAAATAGCAAGTTTTATACTAGCTAAATTCTCTAGCACTGCTGGATTTTTCACTAAGATAAAATTTCTTGCTCCATTTGCTAAAGCACTAACTATGGCTATAGGGGTTGCTAAGCCCAAAGCGCAAGGACAAGAGATTAAAAGCGTAGCACAAGCATGTAAAAATGCTGCATTAATTCCTTCTTTAAAATACCAAAAAGCAAACACAAAAAGTGATAAAATTATAATACAAGCTACAAAATAAGCTGAAATCTTATTAGCTAAATTTGCTAAAGGTGTTTTGACATTACCTGCTTTAAAAACAAGATCTTTGATTTGTTCTAATGAACTTTCAATCGCCTTTTTATTAGCTTTAATCTTTAAACTTCCATTAATCAACACAGTTCCTGCTAAAATCTCATCATCTTGCTTTTTTAAAAGTGGTAAAAACTCTCCTGTTAAAAAACTCACATCAACCTCAGCTTCACCCGCTATAATCACCCCATCAGCAACAACGCTTTCGCCCTCTTTTACTAAAATCACATCATTTTCTTTTACAAAAGCACTGGGTATGCTTTTTATACTTCCATCTTCTAAGATTATATTAGCTTTTTTAATATCTATGTTTTTTAATTTATTTTGATACTCTAAGGATTTAAATTTAGCCTTTTCTTCTAAGTATTTACCTAATAAAACAAAGCTTATAATCATCGCTCCGCCACTAAAATACAAATAACCATCTTTACTAAATATTTCAAAATACACAAAAAAAGAATATACAAAAGAAGTAAAGACACCTAAGGATATCAAAGTGTTCATATCTAAATTTTTATGCCTTAATCCTTTAAGAGCGTGGATAAAAAAACCTTTTCCGCAATAAAAAATCGCTACCATAGATAAAAACATTTGAATTAAAGCAGAAACATTTCCTTGAACAAACATTTCAAAATACATCACAATAGAGCTTAAAATTATACTCATGATAAGCTTTGTTTTCATATTTTTAAGCTCTTTGAGTTTAAACTCGTATAAATTTTGCTCTTCTTGTAATATCTCAAAACCCAAAGCTTTGATTTTTTCTTTGATTTTTGCTTCCAAAGATAAATCTTTAAGCAAAAACACTCCACTAGAATTGACATAAGAAACACTTACATCTTCTACTCCATCAATTTTTGCACAAACTTTTTCTATAGCATTAGAGCAATTAACACAAGTCATATTACCTATTTTTAATTTTAACTCATGCTTCATCTATCTCAAAACCTAAATCTTGCAATTGTTTTTTGAACTCTTCAACTTGCTCTGCTTTTAAATCAATCTCAATGTTTTTTGTTTCAACATTTATTTGCATAGTACCAAATTCATCTTCTAATGAAGCCTTGATTAAATTTACACAACTTTGACAATTAATATTTTTAGTTTTTATAATCATTTATTCTCCTTTTTCTCTGTATTCATATTTATGAGAGTGAAAAATTTTATTTTTTATAAATTTAAAGCCCATTTTTTCATAAAGCATTTTTGCATTTATATTTTCATCTTCTACGATTAATGAAAGCTTTTTACCATTTTTTAAAGCTTCATTGAAAGCGCATTCAATCAATTTCTTAGCAATGCCTTTTCCTCTTGCTTTTTCATCCACGCAAATACTATCTAAATAAAACTCATTTTCACATTCTTTTAAAACTTTTTCATTGATTCCTAAAAATTCTAAATGATCATTTAAAGGCTTATCTAGCTCATCCGCCAAAGCCCCATCATAAAAACAAATCGCACCTAAAATTTCCCTATCTTCTTCATAAACATATATATTTTCATAGCTTAAACGATTATTTTCTTGAGTGAAGAAATTTTCTAAAACCTCTATAGCTTTTTGACGATCATTATAACCACTAAGTTTGTATATAAAATGATCCATTGCTAAAGCAAGCAATTGTATGCATTTTTTAACATCATCTTTTCTAGCTTTTCTGATCACTCTTTTACTCCTTTAAAATCAAATTTAGACTTCTTAGTTTATACTTTTAACTTTAAAACAATATAAGAAAGAGAGAATTTATGGGAAGAGCGTTTGAATATCGCAGAGCCTCTAAAGAAGCAAGATGGGATAAAATGAGCAAACTTTTTCCAAAACTTGCAAAGGCTATACAAGTAGCAGCAAAAGAAGGCGGAGCTGATCCTGATATGAATCCAAAGCTTCGTAGTGCCATAGCTACCGCAAAAGCTAATAATATGCCAAAAGACAATATCGATGCAGCTATTAAAAGAGCAAGTGGGAAAGATAGTGCTGATATTAAAAATATCCACTATGAAGGAAAAGCAGCACATGGAGCTTTAATCATTGTTGAGTGTATGAGTGATAATCCTACACGCACAGTGGCCAATGTAAAAGCGATTTTTAGCAAAAATGGTGGAGAAATTTTACAAAATGGCTCTTTAACTTTTATGTTTTCACATAAAGCTGTTTTTCATCTTGAAAAATATGATGGAGATTTAGAAGAACTTGAGCTTGAACTCATTGATGCAGGACTTGAAGAGCTTGAGCAAAATGAAGAGGAATTACTAATTATAGGTAATTACACTGCTTTTGGCGAGCTTAGCAATGCCATAGAAAAAAAAGGTTTAGTGCTAAAAAAAGCAGGGCTTGAATATCTTGCAAACAATCCTGTAAATTTTAGCGAAGAACAACTTCTTGATATTGAAAAATTGCTTGATAAATTAGAAGATGATGATGATGTACAAGCAGTTTATACTAATATAGAATAGGATCAAAAAATGCTTAAAAAAATCGACACAAAAAATGCAAAAAAATACAATTTTGCTATCATTAGCACCGAAAAAGGTGATATGAAATTAGAATTATTTCCTGATGAAGCGCCACAAACTGTGTGTAATTTTGCCAACTTAGCCAATGATGGTTTTTATGATGAGCTTGTTTTTCACCGCGTGATTCCAAATTTTGTGATACAAGGTGGTTGTCCTTATGGTATAGGCTCAGGTGGCCCTGGCTATGAGATAGAATGTGAATGTGACGATCAAAAACACAAGCACTTAAGAGGTAGTTTGTCTATGGCTCACGCTGGCAGAGATACAGGCGGATCGCAATTTTTCATTTGTCACAGCCCACAGCCTCATTTAGACGGAGTGCATACTATCTTTGGGCAAATTAACCCTGAAGATAAAGAAAGCTTGGAAGTGCTAGATAGCATTAGAGCAGGTGATAAAATCAAAACTATCCAAATTTTAGAAAAACTTTAAATTTACATCTCCTTAAAATTGTGCTATAATTTTTAAGGAGATTAATTATGCATTTTATTTTTATTTGTATTCATCTTATTTGCGCTGTATTTTTTATAGCCTATGTATTTTTTGATGTATGTGTTTATCACTTTGCTTATCAACACGCAAACAAAGAAGATTGTGATAAAATTAAAAAAGCCTATACTAAATCAAGTATTTTTATTTTTGCTGGTATTTTCATCTTACTTTTACTAAGTGGATTTTATCTTTTGAGCTTTTATGAAATTAATTCTTTTTGGGATTTTTTTGCAAGTAATTTTGGAGTATTTTTATTTATCAAGCTTTTGCTGCTAATAACAATGCTAGCTTTGACTTTTTATTCTTTATTTTTTATAAAAGTTTTAAAAAGAAAAGATCCTTTAAAATCTCACTTGATTGCATTGATTTTATGTATTTTAATAGTCATTTGTGCAAAAGCCATGCTATATTTTTAAAACATTAAAACTAAGCTTATATCATTAGCTTAAAAAATAAAGGTTATTTATGCTTGGTGATATTATAGATTTTTTACTCACTCTTGCAAAAGATTGGGGTTATTGGGGGATTATTTTTCTTATGTTTGTAGAAAGTTCCTTTTTTCCTTTTCCCAGTGAAGTAGTGATGATACCTGCTGGATATTTAGCCCATCAAAACGAACTTAACTTTTGGCTATGTCTGCTTTGTGGGACTTTTGGAGCTCTTTTAGGAGCTTTGCTTAATTATTATTTATGTTATTTTTTAGGACGGGAGGTTCTTTTGAAAATATGCAAATATTTTGGAGTTAATGAAGCAAAATTTGCTCAATTTGAAGCCTTTTTTAACAAACATGGTGAAATATCCACCTTTAGTGGAAGATTAATCCCTGGTTTGCGTCAGTATATTTCTTTACCCGCAGGATTAGCAAAAATGAATTTGAAAAAGTTTATATTTTATACTAGTTTAGGGGCTGGAATTTGGTGTTTGATTTTGCTTATATTAGGCTATGTTTTAGGTAAAAATGAAGATTTAATCAAAGAATATTTGCATTTTGTTATTGTAGCTTGTATTGTTTTTGTTACTATGATTGTGGCTATTTATATCTATATCCAAAAAAGAAAAAAGATATCTTAAAATTTCAATTTTAAATACCTAGTTTCATTAGCTAGGTATTTTATTATTTTCTTTAATTTAATATATATTTTCTAAAAACATTTAAATTTATATGATTTTATATTTGATTTTTGATAAAATCTTATAAAAATTATTTCAAAGAAAAAGGTTATGCAAAAGCCATCTATTCAAAATTTAACGGATTTTTTAATCGAATACATCAGTGTTTTTCTAAGTGCTGGAACCTACACAGCAAGAGTGGCAAAGTGCGTTGGAAGAATAGCTAATGCATATGGTTATGAGATTAACATGAATTTTTTCTTTCATCATACCACACTAAATATTTTTGATAAAGATGATAATTCCATACAAAGAACCTATATCATACCTAATAAACACAATCACATTAACTTTAAACTTATTTTAGAGCTTAGTGCATTAAGCTGGCAAATTCATGATCATAAATACAACCTAGAAGAAGCTAAATGTTCTCTTATAAAACTCAAACAAAGCACAAGAAATCCTTTTTTAGCGAATTTATTTTTAGTTTCAGTGGCAAACTCAGCATTTTGCAAGCTATTTGGAGGAGATTTTTATGGTTGCTTATTTGTATTTTTAGCTACTTTAGTTGGTTTTAGCTTAAGAGTTTTACTCACTAGAATAAAAATTGATTTAAGAATTCAATACATTATTTGTTCTTTTTTATCTTCTTTTATTGTATTTTTTGGAATGGATTTGAAACTCGTGCAAGAAGCTAATGTTGCTTTGGGTTCTAGTATATTGTATTTAATTCCTGGGGTTTATTTTATAAACTCCGTTATAGACATTTTAAAAGATCATATACTTATGGGGCTTAGTCGTATTATTAGCGTGGCGATATTAGTATGCTGTATTGCCATTGGAATTTACACTACTCTTGGTATTAATGATTTTGGGATTTTAAGATGATTGATTATTCTTCTATACTTTGGGATATGTTTTTTGCAGCTTTAACAGGTTTTGGTTTTGCTTATGTGTGTAATCCACCCTTTAAAACACTCATACTCTCAGCCATATTAGCCGCTATAGCTCATGGTATGCGCTTTACCTTGATGGGATATTTTGGCTTTCAAACCTTGGCTATTGCAACCTTTATAGCTTCTTTTAGCATAGGCTGTCTTGGTTTATTTTTAGCTAAGATTTTTAAAACACCTGCTGAAATCATAGCTTTTCCCGCTCTCATTCCTATGATACCTGGAATTTATGCATATAAGGCCATATTGTATTTAATTTCTTTTATACGCTCAGAAGATATTAGCGAAAAGACTAATTTCTTGATTCAATTTTTTGATCATTTTTTTACAACACTTTCAGTAACACTAGCCTTAGCAGTAGGAGTAAGTGTGACTTTGCTTTTATTTTTTGAGCAAAGCTTTATGATGACAAGAAGTATTAAAAAAAGTAAAAATCACGATCAAAATTAATCGTGATTCATTTTATTTTTTGCTTCTATCCCCATAAGCGCAAAAGCTGTTTTAATACTTAAAGCACATACGGCAAAAAGTTTTAAAAGCTCATCTTCATTATCTGAACCAACTACTTTATTTTCATTATAAAATTTATGAAATAAAGAAGCTAAATTTTTTAAATAATCAGGAATTTTTTGCAAGGCTCTTGACTCAAATGCGTCATTAAGCACTGCTTTTAAATTTAAACTTTCAAATAAAAGATTCATGCCATCTTCATTCAAACTCTCAAGTTTAGCATGCATAACATCATCTACACTCTTACCGGCTTTAGCAAATACTTGATGAATTCTTGCATGAGCATAATTAATATAATACACAGGATTAGAACTATCTTCTTTTTTAAACTCGTCTACATCAAACTCTAAATGTGTATCACATTTTTTACTAATAAAAATATATCTTAACACATCACTACCAAGCTCTTCTAAAACATCACCCATTAAGATGAAATTTCCTGCTCTTTTGCTCATTTTATAAGGCTCACCATTTTTTAATAATGAAACCATTTGCGCTAAGATAATTTCAAGATTTTGACTATCATGACCTAAAAATTCCATAGCAGCTTTCATTCTAGCTATATAACCATGATGATCAGCTCCCCATATATTAATACACTTATCATAACCGCGGCTCATTTTATCTTTATGATAAACTATATCAGCAGCTAGATAAGTTCCTTTTCCATCATCTTTAATAATCACACGATCTTTTTCATCGCCTTTAGCACTTGAAGCAAGCCAGATTTTACCATCTTGTTCATAAGTACCGCCATGCTCTTTTAAAGCTTTTAAGGTATTTTCTAATTCATTATAATAACTCGTTTCGCTCACATAAGTATCAATAAATATCTTAGCATCGGCCAAATTTTGCTTGATAATTTTAAGCATTTTATCCTTAGCCCAAAGTGCTAATTGCGGAATGTTTTCTTCTACAAAGAAATCTTTTTCAAAATCAACAAAAACTTCTTTTGCTACATCTACGATATATTCGCCTTTATAATACTCATCAGGATATTGAACTTGCTCTTTTAAACAATGCTCTTTTACTGCAAGTAATATAGAAAGACCTAAAAGATAAATTTGATTACCTGCATCATTGACATAATATTCTGTATCAAATTTATACCCTAAATGCCTAGCAACTCTAGTTAAAGTATCACCAAAAATAGCCCCTCTAGCATGTCCTATGTGCAAAGGTCCTGTCGGATTTGCACTCACATATTCAAGTAAAAAACTCTGCTCTTTTTTATCATCTTTTGCAAAATTTTCACTATCGCCCAAAGCTTGCGTAGCCAAAGAATTTAAAAAAGCTTTTGAAAGTTTAAAATTTACATAACCATTTAAAGCCTCTACACTTTCAAAACAATCACAATCTTTTAACTTAGCAACAATATCATTGGCAATTATCATAGGATTTTGCTTTAATTCTTTAGCCAAAGAAAAAGCCAAAGGCGTGGCAAAATGAGCTAGATTTTTATTCTTGGGATTTTCTAAGATAAAATCTCTTCCTAATTTTTCTTTAATTTCTTTATAAACTAAAGTTTTCAATGTATTGCCTTAAGCTTTTTTTACTTCTTCGTTATTTTCTTTTACAAGAACATCTTTTTCATTGATTTTTTCAATTTTTTGCGCATCTTCTTGAACGATTTTTTTATCATCTTCTGTATTCATTTCATCTTTAAAAGTTTTAATACCTTTTCCTAAGCCTTTAGCAAGCTCTGGAATTTTTTTAGCACCAAAAAGTAACACCACAATAAGTAATATAATCAACCATTGAGTTCCACTTGGCATATGCATTTTATTCTCCTTTATTCCATTGAATTTGAATTTGTTTTAAATCATGTTTTGTACTTTTTAATTTTGAAGCTTCAAAAACCGCTTCTAACTCCCTATAGCTTTTTTCAAGATCATCGTTTATGATTAAAAAATCATATCGATCCAAATAAGCCATTTCATCACTAGCATTTTCCAATCTTTTGCTAATATCTTCTATTTTATCAGTATTTCGCTTAAGCAATCTTTTTTCAAGTTCTTTTTTATTTTTAGTTGTAATAAAAACAGAAGTAATATATTCAGGCATTTTTTCTTTAGCTATGCAAAAACCTTGCACATCGATATCAAAAATGACACTTTTACCCTCTTGCAATGCTTTTTTTACAGGGATTAACGAAGTGCCATAATAATTTTTATGTACCAAAGCCCATTCTAAAAAATCACCTTTTTCTATACCTTGTTTAAATTCTTCTTCGCTAATAAAAAAATAATCTACTCCATTTTTTTCATTTTCTCTAGGAGCTCTTGTTGTACTTGAAATAGAAAAATAAATATTATCTTTTTCTTTAAAAAGCCTTTGAAGCAAGGTACTCTTACCTGCTCCACTTGGCCCTGAGATGATTAAAATTTGACCACTCAATGTTTATCCTCATCAAAGCTTATGTTAATGTTTATATTCATTTTCATGCCTTTTAAGGCTGCTTTTAAAGTATCATCGGTAATACTCGAAGTGATAGTTTGAGCTATACTTTTACTAAGCTCATTTACCATTTCATCTTCTTGTAAATTCTCTGCTTTTTCTTCAGTGTTTACCTTGCTTACTTCTTTCTTTTCTACAATAGCTGGAGCAAGTTCTTCTCCTAAAGCTAACATAATATCATTTTCGTTTAAATTTGCAAATTCATCTTGCGTTTCATCTAAAACTTCACTCATATTTTCCTCTATATTTTCCTCATTCACATCGGCTTGTGATTTCATTTGTAAATCTTCACCCTCACTTAAATCCTGCATATCAAAATCACTCATTAAATTCTCATCAATATCACCAAATTCTTCATCTAATTCATCAATAGCAGCTAATTCTTCTTTTATTTTATCTTGAGTGCTTAACTCCTCTTCTGGTTGAAAATCATCTATACTTTCATCTTCAAAAACCTCTTCTACTAAAGGTTCATTTTCTTCTGCAACACTATCATCATCTTTTGCTTCACCAATAAATTGAGCATCTTCAGGTAAATCATCAAAACTCATCTCTTTTTCGCTCATTTCTTCAACCATAGGTAAATCATCAAGAGAATCAAATTCGGCGGGGTTTTCTTCTATATTTTCTTCTATATTTTCTTCTATATTTTCTTCTATATTTTCTTCTATATTTTCTTCTATATTTTCTTCTATATTTTCTTCTATATTTTCTTCTATATTTTCTTCTATATTTTCTTCTATATTTTCTTCATGTTGTTCATCTACTAATGTTAACTTATCACCTAATTCCTTGTCAATATCAGCTTCATTTGATAATCCAGTTTTATCTTCAACTTCTAATGAATTATCTAAATTTTCTTCAAAAAAATCTTCTTGCAGATTTAAATCATCTTCACTTAAACTTTCTTCATGCTCAGACAAATCAATGCCAGCCAAAAGTTCATTTCCATCTAAAGGCATATCTTTATCAATTAAAACATCCTCATCAAAACTCAATTCATCTTCTTCTAAAGTACTATCCTTACTTTCACTTAAAGTTTTTTCATTACCCAAAAGTTCTATAAAATCAGTCGGTAAAAAAGGCTTATATAAACACTCTACGCCTTCTACTTGCTCTTGGTTTCTAGGCAATAAATAAATCAATCTATTACATTTACTTTTCAATTCATCTAAATTAGCTTCAATATCATGATCTATGATGATAATATCATAAAATTCTTCAAGTTCTTCAGCATTTGCAAGCTCTTCAAATTCATAACCTAGTTTTTGAACCCCCAAACTAATTAATTTTGAAACAGCTACATTAGAATTTATCAGCACAACCTTCATCTGTCATCTCCCGAGTTAAAGAAATGTATTATTTTAAAACATTTTTAATTATTTATTGCTTATATATTGAAAAACAATAACTCCATATGCTCAAAACTTTTTAACATTAAATTTTTAAAATACTGCATCATGATGAGTAAAATAGCAATAAGCACCGCAAAAGATAAAAATATCTTGATAGGATAACCCACCACTAAAAGATTAAATTGTGGCATAGTTTTCATAAGCATACCAAAAATAACATCTGATAATAAAGATATTGCTAAAATAGGAAAAGCCATAGAAAAACCGAGCACAAAGATATTTACCATAGCTTTATTCAAATAAAGCATTAAATTCTCATGCGGATAAAATCCACCCAAACTAATATAATCTAACGAACTAGATATAAAAAGCAATACCAAATGATGACCATCAAATGCTAAAAAAACCAACAATGCAAGCAAATTTAAAACTTGAGAAATTACTGGAGTATTAGCACCTGTAGCTGGATCTAAAATACTAGCCATAGAAAAACCCATGGTAAAAGAAATTTGCTCACCTGCCATTTGTAAAATGGCAAAAATCATTTGCAAAATTAAACCTGCAACCATCCCAAAAAGCACTTCACTTAAAAGATATAAAATAAAAAAAGAATCAGGTGTATTATTTTCAAGTTTTGCCAAAGGATATAAAAACATTGTTAAAAATAAAGCTAAAGTTGTTTTTACTACCAAAGGTATACTATTGTGAGAAAAAAAAGGGAAAAATACTATTAATCCACTCATTCTGGCAAATAAAAGCATGAAGATTACAACATTTTCATCGCCTAAATATTTAACAAATTCCATAATTACTTAAATGATAAATCCTATCACATTTTTTAGCAAGTTCTTGATCGTGAGTCACAAAAACTAAGGCTGCATTATTTTCTTTGACATAACTGATCAAAATATCTAACACATTTAAAGCATTTTTAAAATCTAAATTACCAGTAGCCTCATCAGCAAAAATGATTTTTGGTCTTTTACTTAAAACTCTAGCTATACTTACTCGTTGCTGCTGTCCACCACTTAATTTTGTGATCTTTTGATTCATTAAATCAACAATATCAAGTTTTTTTAATAACTCATAATCGATATTTTGCCTACTCAAAATACTTGCAAGCTCTATATTTTCAAAAGCTAAAAAACCTTTAAATAAATAATGCATTTGAAAAATAATCCCAAAATCTTTTCTACGAATTTCTAATAAAGCTTCATCGTTTAAGGAATACAAATCCTGATTATTATAAAAAACTTTTCCTGATTGAGGTTTTAACAAGGTAGATAAAATATGCAAAAGAGTAGATTTGCCACACCCACTACTTCCACATATTGCAATACAATCTTTTGCATTTAAAGTAAAATTTAGATTTTCAAAAAGCGGAATATCAAAACTATGGCTTAAATTTTCCGCTTTTAAAAGTTCCATTTTTAACCAATTTGCGCAGCAACTTCAGCAGCAAAATCTTCAGTTTTCTTTTCTAGACCTTCGCCCACTTCAAAACGAATAAATTCTACTATTTTAATAGTTCCACCAAATTCTTTTTCTTTTTCTGCAATTACTTGCTCGACAGTTTTTTTATCATCCATCGCATAAAACTGTCCCATTAGAGTAAGTCTACCATCAAGCTGAGAATTATCCGCTATAAAGCTATTTAGTTTACCTGGGATAATGTTAGGCCAAATTTTTTCTGGTTTTCCTTGTGCTTGAAGTTCAGCTTTAATAGCTTCTTCAGCTTCTTGGATTATCTCTTGAGTTAATTGCTTTCTACTTGCAAATTTTGGAATTTTAAGTTCTGGCTTATTAGGGTCTTTTAATCTTCTTCTTTCTTCATTTTCTTTTTCCAACTCTGCAACTAAAGCTTTATATTCATTTTCTACAAAATCCATATCAAGCTCTTCATAAGATAGATAATTTGGTTTCATTGCAGCAATATGCATACAAAGGTGTTTTAAAAATTCTCCACACTTATTAGCCGTAGCTTCACTATCACAAGCTGCAGCAATAATAACACCCACGCGTCCATTAGAATGAACATAGCCATTTACCGCTCCACTAGCTCCAGCTTTTACAGTAGCAAATCTTCTTACAACTAAATTTTCACCTATAGTTGCAATTTGATTTTTTAAATATTCTTCAAATTTAACACCATTAATCTCACTTGAATTCAACTGCTCAACATTTTGAAGGCTTTTAGCTTGAATATGTGCTGTTGTATCTTTTGTTAAAGCAATAAATTGTTCATTTTTAGCAACAAAATCAGTTTCTGAATTGATTTCACTTACAGTTGCGCATTTTAAATCATCGCTTACTTTTACACTTACCAAACCTTCAGCAGCTAAACGATCGGCTTTTTTATCAGCTTTTCCAAGTCCTTTTTCTCTTAAAAGTTGCACTGCTTTTTCAAAATCACCATCTGTATCTTTTAAAGCATTTTTACAATCCATCATACCTGCGCCAGTACTTTCGCGCAGTTCTTTTACCATTTGTGCAGTGATTTCAGCCATTACTCTTTATCTCCTTCAAAATCTTCTTCACTCATAGCTTCTTCTAAAACTTCTTTTTTTTCTTCTTCAGAGATTGGTTGTTCTTCATTTACTTCACCATCTTGCTCTCTTAAAGCTTTACCTTCATTGATTGCTTCAGCCATTTCTTGGCAGAAAAGTTGAACTGAACGAATCGCATCATCATTTCCTGGAATTGGGAAATCTACTAAGTCAGGATCGCAGTTTGTATCTAGTGGAGCAACCACAGGGATTTTTAATCTATTAGCTTCTTGTACCGCAATTTTTTCTTTAACAGTATCGATAACAAAAATCATATCAGGTTGGGTTTTCATATATCTAATACCACCAAGATATGCTAGTAATTTTTCTTTTTTTCTAGTAAGCATTAAAGCTTCTTTTTTAGTTAAAAGCTTAATGCTTCCATCTTCTTCCATTTTTTCTATAACTTCTAATTTTCTAATCGATTGGCGGATAGTTCCAAAGTTAGTCATCATACCACCAAGCCATCTATGATTTACATAAGGCATACCGCATTTTTCAGCATATTCTTTAATCGCTCCACCAGCTTGTTTTTTAGTGCCAACAAATAAAATTGTTTTACCTTCTGCAGCAGCATCGCGAACGATGTTATATGTATATCTAAAGTATCTAAGTGTTTTTTGTAAATCAATTACATAGATACCTTTTCTTTCTCCAAAAATAAATTTTTTCATTTTTGGATTCCATCTTCTTGTTTGGTGTCCAAAGTGTACACCACACTCTAATAAATCTCTCATGCTTACCATGAAATTCTCCTTGAAATAAAATAATTAGGTTTATTCCTCCGCATTCTTTAACCCATAAGCAACCTAATAAGGAAATTAATGCGTGTGAAATGAAAGAATATTATATCAAATTTTATTTTATATTTAGCTTATTATTGAAGAAAAAGAACGCCACAAGGCGTTCTTTGGGTAAATTAGTGTAGTTTTGACCAAACTGATCTTTTCCAGCCTATAGCAAAAATACTTAAGATAGCAAAGAATATCATGATATAAATTCCTGTTTGCTCTCTTTCTTCTTTTTTACTATCACCAACTTTTTCAAGATAATTAATAACTTGGGTTTGTGCTTTTTCATTCAAACCAACTCTTGGCATAGCAGTTCCATGAATTTTCTTTTGAGGTTCATTGATGAAGATTTCAAGATAATGTGCACCTTTAGAACGAATCATCATAGATAAATCTGGAGGTGTCATACCAAGATAATTTTTTAAATCACTCATATTTGAGCTTGAAACAAAGCCATCATATTTTACATCATGGCATCTTCCACAAGCATTTTCAAATGTATGTTTGTTTTTAGCAAAATCAAACTCTTTTGCAATTAAAGCTGTTTTTGCTTGCTCTGAAAGCTCTTGATTTTTAGCATATTTTTCTTCTAAATCAGCTTTTAATTTTGCATCAAATTCTTTTTCATATTCACTAGCTGTATTTTTAAAGAATGCAATTAAGTCTGCTAAATCTTGATTATCTTGTGTTTCATCGCCACTTAAAGGATAAGCAGGCATTAAGAATGGATTTTCATCATTAAATTTATGTGAAATTTGTAAAGCTTTAACTGGATCAACAATCAATGCTGCTAAAAATTTCTCATCATAAATAGCACCCGCATCACTTAAATCAGGAGGTGTTACACCTAAAGAAGAATCTGTGATAGTAGCAGGAATTCCGACAGCTTTCACACCATGGCATGCAATACAATTTCCTTCAAAAAGCTCTTTTCCTTTTTGTGCATTACCTTTACTAAAATCAATTTTTGCGATTTTTTCCCATAATTGCTTAGTAGCTTCTTCTTGGCTTTTAGCAAGCTCTAATGCTTTTTGAGCATTAGCTATAGCTTTTTCACTTCCTGAAGCATTAGCATCCATTGCTGCCTTTTCTTTTAAAGCAACTTCACCTTTGGTAAATTCTGCATCAGCTTTTGCAAAGTCAAAATTAACTGGAGTTGAAGGAGGATTCATCACTGAATGCGCGTAAGGCTCAACCCCCCAATAAACTAAACCTGTGAAAAAGACAACTACAAAAAATATTTTTAATTCTCTCATTATTAGCCCCTTTTTCTTTCCATGATAGTAATAATTGGCAAGACTACTAACAATAATAGTAAAAATACCATAGAAGCGTAAAATCCTATCCAAGCATTAATTCCTGTTGGAGGAAGTTTTCCATAAACTGTTAGTACAATTAAATCTATCAATAATACCCAAAACCATACAAAAAACATCGGTCTTTCATGTGCTGGTTTTACAACATCACTTCTATCAAGCCAAGGTAATAAGAAGAAAATAATTTGTGCTATGCCAAATGCTGCAAGCCCTATATCAAAAGCTTTAATGCTTCCAACATCAAAGAAAAATCCTCTTAAAACTTCATAACTCCACAAGAAATACCATTCAGGATAAATATGAGGAGGTGTTTTTAAAGAATTTGCTGGGTCAAAGTTGATTGGATCCATTGCAAAATTAAATTTAAAACATACTAAATAAAAGAAGAAAATCATAAATAGCGCAATATACATAAAATCTTTAGCTAAAAATCCTGGCCAAAAAGGAATAACTTTAGAACCTTTTGTATCACCTGCTAAATATTTTTCAGCTTCTAAATCAAAATCAATTTCTTCTGAAATTTCATTATTTACATGAGGAATTCTTAAAGAATAAAAGTGAAATGCAATAATTGCTAAAATCACGATAGGCAATAAACATACATGCAACATAAAAAATCTAGTTAAAGTTGGATCTGAAACTGCAAAATCTCCTCTTATCCAAATAACCAACGCATCACCTATAAAAGGAATTCCACCAAAAAGTTGAGTAATAACTTGAGCAGCCCAAAAACTCATTTGCCCCCAAGGCAACATATATCCACTAAATGCTTCTGCTGAAAATACAACAAATAAAAGCATACCACTAATCCAAATCATTTCGCGGCCTCTTTTATAAGAGCCATAATAAATTCCTGTTAACATATGGATATATATGATTAAAAATACAACCGAAGCAGCCACACCGTGCATATGACGCCAAAGCCACCCATACTCCACTTCTTGCATAATGGTTTTATTTACGCTATCAAAAGCCAAAGCTACATCTGGCTTGTAATACATTACTAAAAATAAACCTGAAATAAATAAAATAGCAAAAAGAGTAGTTAAAATAACACCCATTGCCCATAAGAAGTTAATTTGTTTTGGTATCCAATATTGAGCCATTAAAACATTAAAAAGCTTATTTACAGCTAATCTTTGATCAAGCCAATCTACAATACCATTTGCTTTTTTTATCTGTGCCATATTAAGCCTCCGCGATCATTTTTTTATATTCTGGACCTTCTTCGCCTAATACTAATTTTGTTCCATCAATTCTAAAAGGAGGAATGTCCAAAGGTCTTGGAGGAGGACCAAATACATTTTTACCACTGGTGTCAAATTCACCACCATGGCAAGCACACTTAAATAATTTTTCGCTTGGAGCGTAAGCTGGAATACAGCCTAAATGCGTACAAAGACCAATAACTACAGTATAAGCAACATCACCCACAACAACATCTCTATTGCTATCTTTTGCCATATCTGCATCTTTTTTTAAGATAAATATAGGCTTCTTACGCCATTCAATTGTTCTAAGCTCGCCCTCTTTCATACCAGAAAGATCTACAGTAGTAATACCTGCTGCTTTTACACTTGGGAGTGGATCCCATGTTTTTTTCATTGCAACTAATGAAAAAGCACCACCCACAGCAGCTACCGTTCCAAAGGCAAAGCCCATAAAGCTTCGTCTACTTTCAGATGTAGCCATTTTACTTCCTTTGTTTTGATTTTTTTGTAAAACTTAGCAGTTTATCTAAAAAATGATAAATTTTTTCTTTGGTATAAAAAGCTTGATTTAAGATATATGGATATTTATTTAAAAACAAAAATAAATGTTTGTTTTAAATCATAACAATAGATAAATTTATTATTATCTATTGTTTTTTCATTTTGATATAAATATGTAAAATATCCAAAGCAGCAGGAGTAATACCGCTAATTTGCGAAGCAGCAAAAATAGTTGGTGGATTAAATTTTTGCAGTTTTTCCACTACTTCATTACTCAATCCACTCACACTTTTAAAGTCGAAATTTTCAGGGATTTTCAAATCATTTAAATTTTTCATTTTTTCAATTTGTGCTTTTTGCATTGTAATATAATGATAATACTTTGCTTCATTTAAAATTTCATTTAAAGAATACTCGTCCATATTTTTAAACATTTCATCTAAAGCTTTTAATTTTTCTATATTAAAACTAGCTCTTGCAACAATTTTTTGTAAACTCACTATTGAAGTAATCTTTTCCTCTTCAATGCTTTGTAAAAATTCATTATTTTGCTTACTTGGTGTCCATGTAGTTTGAAGCAAAAACTCAAGTCCTTTGCTAACATTTTGCTTTATATTATCAATATATGCATAATCTTCTTGGCTTAAAAGTTTAAAATTATATCCATATTCTCCAAGTCTTAAAATAGCATTTTCTTCTCTTAAGAGCAGTCTATACTCAGCTCTTGAAGTAAACATTCTATAAGGCTCTTTGGTGCCTTTCATCACTAAATCATCAATCAACACCCCTATATAAGCTTCATCACGCCTTAACACAAAAGGTTCTTTTTCATCAATTGCTAAAACCGCATTTACTCCTGCCATAAAACCTTGCGCAGCAGCTTCCTCATAACCAGTAGTTCCATTAATTTGTCCAGCACAATATAAATTTTTAATCTTTTTGGTTTCTAAAGTATGTTTTAGCTCTGTTGGATCAATATAATCATACTCTATGGCATAACCAAAACGCGTGATTTTAGCATTTTCAAAACCTTTTATACTTCTTAGCATTGCAATTTGCACTTCATAAGGTAAAGAAGTAGAAAAACCGTTAATATAATACTCTGTCGCATCTTTAGTTTGTGGCTCTATAAATAAATGATGACTTTCTTTATCACCAAAACGATTAATTTTATCTTCTATAGAAGGACAATATCTTGGTCCTATACCTTCAATTTGCCCTGTAAAAAGCGGAGCACGGTAGAAATTACTTTTTATAATCTCATGTGTTTTTAAATTTGTTCTTGCTATATAACATGGAAGTTGATTAGGCTTGAAATTTTTTGTTTTAAAGCTAAAAGCTTTAGGATTTTCATCTCCAGGTTGAATTTCTAAAACACTAAAATCGATACTTTTAGCATCAACCCTTGGGCAAGTTCCTGTTTTTAATCTTCCTACTTTTAAACCACTTTGTTTTAAGTAATCTCCCAAATTTACAGATGCAAGCTCGCCTACCCTACCTGCTTGAAGTTTGGTTTCACCTATATGGATAAGTCCATTTAAAAAAGTTCCTGTTGTAAGTATGATTTTTTTAGCAAAATATGTATTTTCTAAATTAGTTTTAACCCCCTTAAGCTCATCATTTTCAACAATCAAAGACAAAACTTGCTCTTGAGAGATTTCTAAATTTTCAAGTTTTAAAAGCATATTTCTAGCACAAATTCTATAAGCATCCATATCAATTTGTGCTCTACTTCCGCGCACTGCAACACCTTTGCTTTCATTTAAGATTCTAAATTGAATTCCGGCCTCGTCGGTAATTTGTCCCATAAGTCCACCCATAGCATCAAGCTCTTTTACCAAATGTCCTTTTGCTAAACCACCTATAGCAGGATTACAACTTGCAGCACCAATTTGCTCGATTAAAGTAGTTAAAAGTAAAGTTTTTTTACCCATTCTAGCAGCAGCAGCACTAGCTTCAACTCCAGCATGCCCACCACCTATTACGATTATATCATACATATTTTGACCTCATTTTTATAAAAAGGCAAAAATTATATAATATTTTTTAAAATAAAACACTAAAAATACTTTTTGAAATTTAAAAGTTTTAGATAAAATCTCATAAAAATTAAAGGTATTGAATGTTTAATGGATTAATCCGCGAATTAGCCTTTGTCAAATCATATCAAAACAACACTTTAAGATTAAAAGCAAACTACAAACCAAAACTAGGCGATAGTATTGCTGTCAATGGTGCGTGTTTGAGCGTAATAAAACTTTTTGATGATGGTTTTAATCTTGAGCTTTCTTATGAAACAAGAACTCACATAGCTATTGAAAATTTAAAAGATTATGTGCATATTGAACCTGCGCTAGCTTATGGCGATAGAATAGATGGACATTTAATGCAAGGGCATATTGATGGTATAGGTGAAATTACTAATATTTCTAAAAAAGAAAACGGAGTTGATTTTTATATTAAATGTCCTGATGATATACAAATTTATATGGCCAACAAAGCAAGCGTAGCCATAGATGGGGTGAGCTTAACTATCAATGAAGTTTTAAAAGATGGTATTCGTTTGACTATTATTCCTATAACCTTTAATGAAACCTTATTTAAAGATTACATTATAGGAAGACGCGTTAATATAGAAAGTGATCTTTTAGCAAGATACATACACAGACAATTAAATTATAAAAAAGAAATTTCATGGCAACAAATAGACAAAATTGCATCACTTTATTAGAAAATGATTTTGTAAAAGCTTTTATAGCTTTTGATCAAGATTATAATATTTTTAGAGCAAAAATTCATGATAATATTTTTCCTTGGGAAAATTCTATAAAAAAGTGTGTATTTTTAAATCAAATTCATTCTAATATCATTACTCAATACAATAAAGATTTTCACTTTAATGCTGATGGGGTAATTAGTAATGAAAAAAATGTAGCTTTGTGTATTTTAAGTGCTGATTGCTTACCTTTGCTTTTATATGATGATAAAAATAAAGCCATAGCAGCTTTACATTCAGGTAGAAAAGGATGTTTTGAAAATATCCTAAAAGAAGCTGTTTTAAAAATACAAGAAAGTTTTAACACTCAAGCAAAGAATTTAAAACTCATCATTTCAGCAGGAATTTGTGCTAAAAATTATGAAATTAATGGCGAGGTTTTAAACTACAGCAAAGAAAAATTTGCACCTTTTTTACATGAAAATAAGCTTGATTTAAAAGTATTAGTTAAATTTCAAGCAAAAGAATTAGGTGTTAATGATATTTTTGATATCAGTCTTTGCACCTTTGATGATGAGAGATTTTTTTCTTATAGAAAAAACCAAACTCCAAAGCGCATTGTTAGCGTGATTTATTTAAAGGATTAAAATGTATGAAGTAAAAAATTTGCTTGCTTTGAAAATTTTACAAAAGGCTAGAGAATTTGGTGATAATGACTTAAGTAACGAAGTTTTAATCACTCAAATACTAAATCATACCTCACAAACTCTAAATCAAAACGATACTAAAAATTTAAACGAATTTACCACAACACTTATAAATGCCAAAGAAAAGGCTAAAATGAGCAATAAATAATTTTAATTTTTCCAAGTTAAAATAAATTTTGTTCCTTTATTTAGCTCACTTTCTACTTTTATGTTAATGTTATGATCTTTACAAATTTTATCCACTAAAGAAAGCCCTATACCAAAACCACCTTGATTTTCATTAAATCTTGAATAACGCTCAAAAATGTTGGCCAAATTTTCCTTTGCTATACCACAGCCACTATCTTCTATTATAAGTCTTTGATCCAAAAGCATTATTTTGATATGTCCATTTTTTACATTATATTTTATAGCATTATTAACAAGATTATCAAACATTTTAAAAAACTGCTCTTTATTGGCATAAATTTTTCCACCATCTTCCAAGCTAAACTCTAAGTTAATATTTTTTTGCTCCAAAAATATCTTAAAATACTCCATTCTTTCTTTAATCAAATCTTTTAAAAATATCCAATCCTTTTTAGCCTCATAAGCTTGAGAAAAATTTAAAAAAGTTAAATCTGAATACAAATGACTCAAAGTCAAAGCAGCTATTTTTACACGCTTTAAAGCTTTAAGTTCTTCAAAATTCTTTTTTCTTTCTAAACCTTCTACACTCATTAATATCGCACTAATTGGAGTATTAATCTCATGAGTGGTATCTTTTATAAAATTATTTAAAAATCTTATTCTCATTTCTAAAGGCTTGAGTGCAAATTTTAGTATAAAATAAGCCATTATACTTACAAAAATCAAAGAAAAAACCATAGCCAAAGCTACTTTAAATCTTATAAATCCAAGTTCTTTGGAGATATCATCACCTTGTACTAAAACCCTCAAACGATTAACATCACCTAAGACCTCCAAAGCATCTTGTCCTTGAGTATTTGCAAGCAATAAATTATTTAAATTCACATCAGCCACATAAATTAGAGTGTTATTATTATAAATATTTGCGTTATTAAGTTTAAAAAATGTTGTTTGAGCAGGCAAGTCAAGATTAGAAAAATAAACTTTTGTTCTATCAAATATTGCAAATTTTATATTAGAAATTTGAGCAATTTTTCTAGCACCTTTTTCTATAGGCTCAAAACGTAACTTTTCCATTTGTAAAATTACAAAACGATGTTCTTGTCTTAATTTTATGCTATGTTCAGCTATTAATTCTTCTATTAACTTTGCATACCATACGCCAAAAAGTACTATAAGAACACTTCCTATACTCACTAAATACAAAGAAAGAATTTGCCACGCAACGCGCTTGGCTTCATACATAACAATACCCTCTTCCTCTTTGGTTGACAATACTATCTTTGCCTAAAATTTTTCGTAAATTTTTTACATAAGCTCTTAAGCTAAGCTCACTTGGCTCTTGATCATACTCCCAAATTTCTTCAAAAATGTAAGCAGTATCTATAAATTTACCTTTATTTTTTAAAAGCAAAGATAAAAGCTTTAATTCTTTTAAAGGCAGAGTTAAAGGTTTATCGTCTTGATATAAAGTTTGTGAAATAAAAGCAAATTTAAAACCATTTCCCAAGTCTTCATAATCTTCATTTTTATGAGCAAAAGAACGCTTTAAAATAGCATTAATTCTTATTTTTAACTCCTGCAATTCAAAAGGCTTTTTAATATAATCATCACAACCGCTTTCAAAACCTTTTTGTAAATCCATAGTAGTATTTAATGAAGTCATAAAAATAGCTGGAGTATATTTGCCAACTTCTCTTAATTTTTTAAGTACACTAAAACCATCACCTTGTGGAACTTTTACATCTAAAATCCATAAATCAAAATTTTTCTCATAAGCTTTATCTTGCGCATCTTGAGCATTATCGACTAAAGTAACTATAAAACCTTCTTCTTCTAAAAATTCACTAACAATTTCTCCTAAATTAATATCATCTTCTAACAAAAGAATTTGTGTAGCCATTTTTAACCTTTTTATCATATTTTCTTAAAACATTATATTTTTTTTGTGTAAATTGAGTGTGAATTTAGTAGAATTAAAGCAAAATATTTATAAAATATTAATTATTTTATAATGTTATACTGTTAGGATTTTTATGTTACCTGAATGGGATAAAAAATATAGCATTAATAATGAAAAAATTGATGAACAACATAAAAAACTTTTTGAACTTGCTGCTAGAGTTGAAGAAATTTCAGATAGACCAATTTATCAAGTAGAACTTAAAAAGATAGTTGCTGAATTTTTTCACTATATTAAAATTCATTTTCAAGATGAAGAAAACTACATGGCTGAAATTAATTATCCTTACTTAAACCAACATAAACTCATGCATAAACAAATCACAAAATCTATGATAAAACTCATACAAAGCATAAAAAGCACTAATGATTTAAAAGAAAAATTATACATAGTGGTTAATTCATGGCTTATAGAACATATCATTCAGCATGATATGATGATAGAGTATTGGAAGCAAAGTACACAAATACAAAATTCTTCAGATAGCTTTGAAGAAGAAAAACCAAAAATAAAAAATTTCTTATATCAATGCCAATGCGAAGGTAGAATTCATAAAGTTCCTTATGAAATTCATTTAAAAATACAATATTCTAAAGTACAATTTAAATGTAAAAAATGCTCTACTAATTTAATTTTATGTAAAGAAAAAACCGAAATTTAATAAAAATTAATCATAATTTAAAATATTGTAAATTATAATACATCAAGAACTCTCCCACAAACCAAACAAGGGGTTTTAGTATGTTACCAAAATGGTGCGACAAATATAGTATTCACAATGAAGAAATCGACAAGCAGCACCAAAAACTTTTTGAGCTTGCTGCCAATGTTGAGATGATTTCGGATAAACCTATTCACAAAGGACAGATTAAATTTTTACTTGCGGATTTTTTCAATTACATGAAAGAACATTTTGCCGAAGAAGAAAAATATATGGCAAAAATAGGCTATCCTGAACTTGCTAATCATCAAAAAATTCATAAAAGTATCATACAATCCATGATAGATTTGATCCAAAATTTAAAAAGTACTAATGATTTAAAAGAAAAACTTAATATAATTGCATCCAAATGGCTTTTAGAGCATATTTTAAGAGAAGATATGAAAATAGAAAAATGGCACCAAGCCCAACTTGGTAAAAAAGACAAAAATACAAACTTAGGAGAATTGCAAGAATTTTATGAATACATTTGTTCTTGCGCAAATAAAATTCACAAAGTTCCTTATGAAATTCATCAAAAAATACAAACAACTAACGCAAATTACAAATGTAAAGCTTGCCAAGAAGCAATAAGACCAAAATAAAGGCTAGACAATGAATAAAAGATACACTCTAACTCTTTCAGAGGAACTTTACGAGCGCTTAAGTCAAACTGCAAAATTTTCTAAAAAGAAAAAGGCTGAAATTTTACGCAATGCTTTAGAAAATTATCTTGATGAAATGGAAGATTTTGTTCCTGCTATAGAGGCTTTAGAAGATTTAAAAGATGGAGATAGTAAAAAATTAGACAGTGTTATTAAAAAATTAAAATGCTAACT